>CAZYBA010000350.1:1932-3943 GCA_964646105.1 uncultured Armatimonadia bacterium | reverse complement strand
CGTTTCGCACATCGGGGTGACCCAAGTCGAGGGGGAGTCAACCCGGGCTTTCTATATCTTGTCCGACCATCCGGAGTTTTTGGAGTTGCTGGACTGGGCCCCGACCATGGACCTGGTGCGTGATTTGCTGAACCCGATGCCCCATTTCCACGCCAGCGATGCGATTGCCGAGCGAGGACTGGTGCGGCCGAACATGGGTTGGCATGTCGATGGGCACGACAACGGGTTCCGCAACCTTGGCGATCCCATCCCGCTGCTGCAGCTCAAGGTTGGTTACTTCCTTTCCGACATGACGTCGGGCGGGCAGGGGAATCTGTGGGTGGTCCCCGGGTCGCACCGTAGGCAGTTCGAACCCGACGAACATCAGCGGTCCACTCCCGGCGCATTCCCCGGGGCCGTCGAGCTCAAGGTGTCTCCCGGTGCCGCGGTTCTCTTCCACAATGCGCTGTGGCATTCCGGGGGCAACTGGACCAATCCCGACGGCGAACGTCGGATGCTCTACTACGCCTATGAGCATCCTTGGATGGTTGCCTCGATGGAGCACTGGAGCTACCCTCCCGATTTCTATGCCGCGCTGGTCCGGAAGCGGATCGAGGAGCCCCGCCACCGGGTCGTCGCAATGTCCCTGATGCCGCCTGCGATACACTGAAAACATGCAGTACCGTCGACTTCCGGGCACGGATTTGGAGTTGAGTACGGTCGGATTCGGTGTTTGGACCGTGGCGACCACCTGGTGGGGGATCAACGACCGGGCCGTAGGTGTCGATCTTTTGCGACGCGCTTTCGATCGGGGCGTCACCTTCTTCGACACGGCCGATACCTATTCGGACGGCGGTGCGGAAACCATACTTGCCGAGGCGTTCCCGACACAACGCGATCAAATCGTGATCGCGTCGAAGTTCGGCTACGACATCTACGCGCACCGGCCGGATCCCAATCAACGCGAACGTCCGCACAACTGGGAACCGTCGTATGTTCGCTTTGCGCTGGAACAGTCTCTCAAGCGGCTGGGCACCGACCGCATCGATCTATACCAAATGCACAATCCGCGCATTGACGCTATCCTGCGCGACGATTTGCTTGCCCTGCTAGAGGAACTGGTGCAGGAAGGAAAGATCCGCTCGTACGGTGCCGCGCTCGGACCGGCCATCGATATTCGGCAGGCGGAGGAGTCCCGTGCCGCGATCGAGGAGACTGGCATACATGCGGTGCAGATCATCTACAACCTTCTGGAACAGCAGGTGGGGGCGCCGATTTTTGAGACAGCGCGATCGCATGGCAAGGGTATCCTGACCCGTGTTCCCCATGCATCCGGTCTGCTGGAAGGCAATCTCGACACCGAGACGACGTTCGCGCCGGGAGATCACCGAAATTGGCGAGTCACAACCAACGAACGTCGCCGTCAATGGCTCGATCGGGGGCTGATGAAGGTCGCTAAACTTGACTTCCTGACGGAGAGTGCGGGGCGGACCATGGGACAGGCCGCGATTCAGTTCATTCTCGACGAGCCTTCGGTGATCTCGGTGCTGCCGAATATTTACGACGCCCCCCAGCTCGATGAACTGTGTGCCGCGTCCGACACGCCTGCCTTGACGGCGACCGAGCGGGATCGGTTGCGCGACTTGGTCGACAACGATTTCTATCTGGAAAAGGAACCCGTCGCGCCCGCAGGGTGACCGGGGACAGGAGCGGCCCGATGGAGGAAAATATCCTCGGTGCGACGCCGGAGGCGGTTTACACCCCGGCCGACCGTGATGAATTGGCGGCATTGATCTCGACGGCCGCCGCATCGGCCAAGACCATCATCCCGTGGGGTGGAGGGACTGGTCAGGACTACGGCAATCTGCCTCGCTCCGCAGACTGGGTTGTTCGGACGTCACTCCTGAACCGAATGATCTCCCATGACCACGAGGACATGACTGTCACTGTGGAATCGGGGATGACTGTCGCTGAATTGCAACGGCACCTCGCCACCCGCGGGCAATTCCTTCCGCTGGATCCTCCCGACGCC
>CAZYBA010000350.1:1258-1922 GCA_964646105.1 uncultured Armatimonadia bacterium | reverse complement strand
CTTGGCTACGGCCGATGCCGGGATTGGCTGATCGGTATCGAGGCCGTCGATGCGCAAGGCCGCGTGGTTCGCGGTGGTGGAAAGGTGGTCAAGAACGTTTCGGGGTACGACCTTCCGAAACTGTTCAGCGGCTCGCTCGGGACATTGGCGTTTCTCACCGAGGCCACGTTCAAGGTTGCTCCGCTTCCGGAGGCAGTTCGTACCGTGGTGGTGCGGGTCGACGGGGAGGTGTCGCCCGTGGTGGTTGGCGACCTCGCCCGGACCGGTACGCCGGTTTCGCTGACATTGCATTCGGAACCGGGGGGGGCTTGCCACTTGGTCGCGGTGCATCACGGGTCGCTCGAGGCGGTCGAGCAAACCGTTTCCGATCTGCAGCGCCTTTTGGCCGACCACGGCGCCACCGGTGTAGGCTGTTTTTCCCAGGATCTGACACCTGAGTTGCCGCATGCTGTTCTCGAATTGAGGGTAGCAGGGCGAGGTTCCGAGACCGTCGCCTTGGCGCAAACGCTGGAGCGGGAGTGTGCCGGAACAGACGCGATCCTGCTGGCGCGGCTCGGTGTCGGGGACGTTCGTTGCGTTTGGACCGAGGACACGGACGCGACCCGGTCCGCCATGGCCCGGTTGCGCGCGCTGGCGACAGTGCAGGGATTGCGATCTGTGTTGC
>CAZYBA010000350.1:0-1248 GCA_964646105.1 uncultured Armatimonadia bacterium | reverse complement strand
TTCAACCATGCGCCGGCGGAGTTGCGGGGATCGGCGGAACCCGACTTCTGGCTTCCGGTGCCGCCGTCTCTGGCGTTGCAACGTCAAATGAAACAAATGCTGGACCCGACCGGTATCTTGAATCCCGGTCGTTTCGCGGGTCGTATTTGACACGATTGCGGTATCGGGCCGCGACGGTTCTGGCCGCGTTTGTCGGGTGCGGGTACGGAGATCACGAGCAATGAATGCGGCGTTCGCGGGGGCGTTGGCGACCGGAATCGGTGTGGCACTCGGTGCGTTCGGAGCCCATGGACTGAAGGGACGGGTCGATTCCGGTCTGATCGAGACATGGCAGACCGGTGTTCAGTACCAAATGGTTCACGGCTTGGCGTTGCTGTTGGTGTCTACGATGAAGCGTACCGATCCGGCCATGCGGCGTGTTGCTTGGGCATTCCTGATAGGAATCGTGATTTTCTCCGGCAGTCTCTACACGTTGGTGTTGACCGGCGTGCGCTTGTGGGGAGCGGTTACCCCCATCGGTGGAGTGGCGTTCCTTACCGGTTGGACGATGATGGCCTCGGCGGTCCGGCGCCCGGCCTGACGTTCCGCTGCCACGAAAAGCGGCCCGACACGGCAAGGGAGGGGAGCCTCGCTTTTGACGATTTGTTGTCAAACCCGTGCCGGTACCCTCTGGTACAATCCGCCATGCTCCCCCTGCACGACCACAACCCGGGGCGTTCGGTTCCGTGGGCTACTTGGGTGATCGGGGGGCTGTGCGCAGCCGTGTTCATGCTCCAGACGAGCGGCTCGATCGGTTTTGAAGGGGCGTTTGTCCCGAACCGATCTTTGGATCCCGGGCATTTGCCGGCTTGGGCGACCCACCAGTTTCTGCACGGGGGGTGGGCGCATCTGCTGGGCAACCTCTTGTACTTGTTCATCTTCGGAAACAATGTCGAGGATCGGTTCGGCAGTGTCCGGTTTGTGGTGTTTTACCTTTGTTGCGGATTTGTCGCTGCAGGATCGCAGTGCCTGGGAGACCGAATGTCCGACGTTCCCATGGTCGGCGCATCGGGCGCGATCGCCGGCGTCATGGGAGCCTATCTGGTGTTGTTTCCCAAGGTCCGCGTGCAGACGTTGGTCGGAATGCGGGTGATCGCGCTTCCGGCGTGGGTGTTGCTGGGTTTTTGGTTTGTCCTGCAAATCGTGCTTTCGGCTCCGTCGGCAGGCAAAGGGGCCATGGGAGGAGGCGGGGTTGCCTACCTGGCCCAT
>CAZYBA010000349.1:0-3943 GCA_964646105.1 uncultured Armatimonadia bacterium | reverse complement strand
AATCTGCACGACAAAAGACCGCAAGGCATTTGTTCCCGCCGCAAGACAAGCCCCCGTCCGGCAGGAACCCCCGACCCCGCGACCGAACCATGACATCCCCATGGAAGCACGCGCCTACCGTATACACCCCGACGACGATGTCGCCGTCCTGCTCTCGCCCGTCCTCGCCGCCGGAACCACCATCCGCGTCGCCGGACACGAACTCACCACCCGCGAATCCGTCCCCTCCGGACACAAGATCGCACTCCACCCGATCGTAATCGGGCAGCCGATCCGCAAGTATGGTCAGCCGTTCGCCGTCGCCACCGCCGACATCGCCCCCGGCGAATGGGTCCACACCCACAATGCCGCCACGGCCCTGGGAGCCAACGAAGACTACACATTCCAAGGCCAACGTCCCGCTGTTCCCGCTCCTGTTGCCCCGGCCCCGACCTTCGACGGTTTTGTCCGCGCCGACGGCAAGGTGGGCATTCGCAATGAACTGTGGGTGCTGTGCACGGTCGGCTGCATCAACCGACGCGCCGAAGAAACCGCACGCCAGGCCCATCGCGTCCTCGCCAAGGAATTCGGCGGACCCGTCGACGGTGTTTACGCGTTCACCCATCCCTACGGTTGCGCCCAGATCGGCGGCGACCTCCAGCAAACCCGGCGCCTGCTCGCCGCCCTCGCCGCACACCCGAACTGCGGCGGCATCCTGCTCATGGGACTCGGCTGCGAAAACAACCAACTCACCGACCAGATCGCCGCGTTGCGCAACACCGACCTCACCCGCATCCGGGCGTTCTCGGCCCAGGAATGCGACGACGAAGTCGAAGAAGGGGTCCGTTTGCTCACCGAACTCGCGGAAATCTGCAAGACCGACCAACGCGTCCCTGTGCCGGTTTCCAAACTGGTGCTCGGCATGAAGTGCGGCGGCAGCGACGGTTTCTCCGGCCTCACCGCCAACCCGCTGGTCGGGGTCCTTTCCGACCGCCTCGCCGGCTGGGGCGGGGTTTCCGTGCTCACGGAAGTGCCCGAAATGTTCGGGGCCGAGAAACTCCTGATGGAACGTGCCGCCGACGAGCCGACATTCCACGCCATCGAGGACATGATCAACGGTTTCAAGGACTATTTCCGAAAGTACAACGAACCGATCTCCGAGAATCCCGCTCCGGGCAACAAGGCGGGCGGAATCACCACGCTTGAGGAAAAAAGCCTCGGCTGCATCCAAAAAGGCGGGGCCGTCGCCCCGGTCGTGTCGGTGCTCGGGTATGGCGAACCGCTTCCGACCGAAACACCCGGCGGCATCGCCCTGGCGTACGGCCCCGGCTCCGACATGGTCTCCTGCACCACACTCGCCGCCACCGGCGCCCAGATGGTCCTGTTCACCACCGGCCGCGGTACGCCGTTCGGGACCTGCGTGCCCACCCTCAAGATCAGCACCAACTCCGGACTTGCCAAACGGAAGCCGGACTGGATCGACTTCGATGCCGGTCCGCTCGCCGAAGAGGGAGCGTCCATGGAAGCCCTCGCCGACAATCTGCTTGCGCTGGTCCTGGAGATCGCGTCCGGTCGGGAAACTACCCGCAGCGAACGCAACGGGTGCCGGGAAATCGCACTGTTCAAGGACGGAGTGATCAATTGACGTTCGAACGACGCCAGCCCGCGTGGCCCGTCCGGGACGTCGCGGCGCGAACAAGTGCGCGGCCCATCAACCGAAACTTGATTCAACAGGAAACCCGACCATGAGCACCACACGCATTCTCAGCTTCGGGACCGGGGTGTTGCTGCGCGGCCTGGTGGCCGATGTCGCCGAGCGGGCCGGCATGAAGATCACCATGGTCAGTTCCACAGCCTCGGGAGACCAGCGTGCCAAGGCCCTCGCGGACTCAGGCGGTGCGTTCGACCTCCACGTCCGCGGACTCGGCCCCGACGGCAATCCCGTCGATACGTCCCGCACCGTCCGCTGCATCGACCGCACCCTCACCGCCTCCGCCGACCATGCGGAATTTCTGGAAACGGCCGGGGACAGCTCCATCGAACTGGTGGTCAGCAATGTCAGCGAGGCCGGGTTTGTGGTCACCGAGCCCAAGGAGGCATCGTTCCCGGGACGATTGGCCGGCTGGCTTCGTGCGCGCCGCGATCGATTGGGCACGGGAGTGGTGGTGCTGCCCTGCGAGTTGATCGCCGAGAACGGTTCGAAGTTGCGGGCTATGGTGCGCGATTGCGACCCCGACCCCGAGTTCAACCGCTGGGTCGACCAGCACTGTGTCTTCGCCGACACCCTGGTGGACCGTATCTGCACCCAGGACCCGGACAACCTCCTGGCGGCCGTTTGCGAACCGTGGAATTTCTGGGCCATCCAGGCACCCGACACCGGAGCGGTGGCGCGTCTTGCCGCGGCCGCGCCCGGGGAGGTGGTCGTTGCCCCCGACATTTCCCGTTACCAGATGCGCAAGGTGCGGATCCTCAACGGCCTGCACACCGCCATGGCGTCGATCGCCGAGTCGCAATACGGCTGCACGACAGTCCGGGAATCCTTGGAACACCCGGAACTCGGGCCGTGGCTGGAGGCGTTGCTACGGGACGAAATCCTGCCGGCCATTTGTCCGCCTCTCGACCCGGATGATGCGTCGGGGTTTGCGGACGCCACCCTGGGCCGGATGCGCAACCCGTTCCTGATCCACAAACTGTCGGTGATCCGCACCGGCGCCGACGTCAAATGGGAAACCCGTCTGCGCGAGACCATGCGTTCGTACGCGGAGCGCTTCGGCCATCCGCCGGAGCGGATCGCGGCGTGCCGGGCCGCACACGAAGCGGCGGCGCGCTGACATGCCGATCTGGCTGCGGGTCACGCTCCCGATCCTGGCGGTGGTGGGTTTCTTCGTTGCCAAGGTGCCGTTCGATTCCCAGCTGGCCTGGGTGTCGTCGGTCGCCATCCTCGGGTTCGCGATTCCTTCGTTTGCCGCAGTCCTGCGCAGCTGGCCGATGCGCGCCGCGATTCCGCTCCTGATCGGTCTGTCGCTCTTCGCGTACGGGATCGAATCGCTGTCGATCACCACCGGATTCCCGTACAGCCGGTTTGTGTACACCGGAACCATCGGCGGACGCCTGTTTGGCTTGGTGCCGTGGACCGTACCGTTCGCCTGGATCCCCTTGGCGGTCGGTGCGGTGGCGCGCTTCGGCCATTTTCCAATCTGGAAACGGACCCTCGCGGCGGCGTTTTATCTGGTTTGGGTTGATCTTTTGCTCGATCCGGCCGCAGTTCGCCTCGGATTCTGGAAATACGACATTGGTTCGGCGTATTACGATGTGCAGTTGCAAAATTTCGCCGGGTGGGTGTTGTCCGGCGGGCTGGCGGCATGGGTGCTCGCGAAGGTGGGGGGCAATGTGCGCCTCCCGAAAACCGCCGCCGACAGCCTGTTGATGATTGTTGTTTTCTGGACCAGTGTCTGCGCGTTCGCGTCGTTGGTCCTGCCCGCCATTGCCGGAGGGTTGCTGGTACTGGACTTGGTGCGCCACCGATTGCGCGCTCGTTAACGACCGCCGAACCCCGGAGGAGTCTGAATGGAAAATCGTTGGAACGACCGTGAGGCGTCCGCCCACGCCGGCCCTCTCGCCCAGCGCGTCTACACGTCCCGCTTGCTCGGCCGCGATCCGTCGCTGGTGCTCCACGGCGGCGGGAATACGTCGGTCAAGCACACCGCCGTTGACCTGATGGGCCGTGTCCACGATGTCCTGTACGTAAAGGGCTCGGGATCGGATTTGGCGACCATCGAGGAGAAGCATTTCTCCCCGGTGCGGATGGAACCGTTGCTGGAGCTGGCGACTCTCGAGACCCTGTCCGACCCGGCGATGGCGCGCGAACTGCGCCGCGCGTTGATGGACCCCGCCGCCCCCGACCCCTCGGTGGAAGCCATCCTGCACGCTCTGCTGCCGTTTCCGTTTGTGGACCACACCCACG
>CAZYBA010000348.1:0-3944 GCA_964646105.1 uncultured Armatimonadia bacterium | reverse complement strand
GTTGTTTCCGCCCAATCGGCGGCGCGGGAGGTCTTGGAACGCCGCTGTGTTTCGTGCCACAACGCGAAATCGGCGAGCGGGGGATTGGATCTGACAACCGACGCCGGCCGGTTCCGGAAGGCGGCCACCGCGGCTGCGGTGGTTCCCGGCAAGCCGGAGGCGAGCGAGTTGCTGCGCCGGCTGGACGCCCAAGGCAGCAAACCGTCGATGCCGTTGGGGCAGAAGTCATTGACCGACGCCGAGCGGACGGCATTGGCGAGCTGGGTTCGGACTTCGGGAAAACTGGCGGGGACCCTCTCCGCCAAGGTGCACTGGGCGTGGACTGCGCCGGTGCGCCCTGTCACGCCGGCGGTCGCCGGCGATTCGTGGTCGCGCAACCCGATCGACAGATTCCTGCTGGCCCGCATGCGCCGGGAGGGGCTGCGTCCCAATCCGGAGGCCGATCGGACAACCCTGATCCGCCGTGTCACCTTCGACCTGACGGGCTTGCCGCCGACGCCCGAGGAAGTGGATGCGTTCCTGGCCGACAAGCGCCCCGGAGCCTACGAACGGGTGGTGGATCGACTTCTGGCGTCCCCGCGTTACGGCGAACGGATGGCGTTGCCGTGGCTGGACGCTGCCCGATACGCCGACAGCAACGGGTTCCAGCAGGACGGGGATACGTACCAGTATGTCTGGCGCGACTGGGTGGTGCGGGCGTTCAACAACAACATGCCGTTCGACCAGTTCGCGGTCGAGCAACTGGCCGGCGACCTGCTTCCGAATCCGACTCTGGACCAGCAGGTGGCCACCGCGTTCAACCGCAACCACATGCTCAACGGCGAGGGTGGTGCGATTCCCGAGGAGCAGCGCAATGTCATCCTGTTCGACCGGGTGAACACCACCGCCACGACCTTCATGGGTGTCTCGCTGGCCTGCGCCCAGTGCCACGACCACAAGTACGATCCGTTCCCCCAGCGCGATTACTACCGTTTCATGGCGTTGTTCAACAATGTTCCGGAGTCGGGTGTCCCGCCGGGAGGTGGCCAGTACCGGATTGCAGATCCGGCGATCCCGGCCGGCACCGCGGACGAAATGGCGGCGATCGCCAAGATCGAATCGGACCGGGAAACGGCGAAGGGAAAGCTGGCGTTCGCCGTAACGTCCAAGCTGGCACCCCAACGACAGTCTTTGGCGAAGGCATTGCTCGCCGACCCCAAATCGACCGTGGACGCCGGACCGTGGTTTATTTCACCGGTACGGCAAGGTGCGGATTTCAATGCCGCTTTCGATACCCAATGGCCGGCCGATACCGTGTTCACGCCGCTGGAAACGGCTCCGGACGGCACCCCGACGGTCGAACTGAAGGCGATCAGTCAAGTCAACAACGCGTCGGTGTTGCTGCAGCGGACGTTGACCGCCCGGGTGGATACCGCGGTTGAGGTGCGATTCGGCTCGGATGACGGCATCAAGGTGTGGATCGACGGTCATCTGGTGGTGCGCAATGCGGTGAACCGGGCGGCGCTGCTGGGCCAGGAATCGGCGCGCTGGTTGCTCAAGGCCGGCAACCCCCACACGCTGCGGATACAGATCACCAATGGCGCTGGCGCATCCGGGTATGCGTTCGAGTTGCGGTCCGTGCCACGGTCCGACGTCGATGCCGACATCTTGAAAAAGCTCGCGGCAGGAGGGGCCGACACCGGGGCGGATGGTCTGCTCGGCGCGTTCGTGGACGGTCCGGACTTGGATTCGTTGCGGGGTGTGGTTCGCGACGCGGAGAACCGGATCGCCGCGGCACGTGCCGCCCTGCCTCGGGTGATGGTGATGTCGGACGCGCAACCGCGCACCACCCGGGTGCTCGAGCGCGGCGAATATCTTCAACCGCGGGCCGAGGTGAAACCCGGATTGCCCACCCTTTTCGGCGGGGAACCTCTCAAGAACCGCTTGGACTATGCGCGGTGGGTGGTGCGCTCGGACAACCCGCTGACCGCACGGGTGCAGGTGAATCGCTATTGGCAGCTGTTTTTCGGGACAGGACTGTCGCGCACTCCGGAAAACTTCGGAACACTGGGCGAGCCGCCGTCCCATCCGGAACTGCTTGACTGGCTGGCCACCGAATTTGCCTGGGATTGGGATGTCAAGCGCATCCACCGGTTGATTGTGACCAGCAGCGCCTATCGTCAATCGTCGACCGTACGTCCGGAGCATCTTGTGAAGGATCCGGCGAATCGCCTGCTGGCGCGCAGCCCGCGATTGCGGATTCCGTCGTTTTTCCTGCGCGACACGGCGTTGTACGTGGCGGGCTTGATGGACGATCGGATCGGGGGGAAGCCCGTGTATCCCTACCAGCCAATGGGAATTTGGGACGGTTTAGCGATTACCAAGGAGCGTGACTTCACGTATCCCCAGTCGACTGGCAAGGACTTGTGGCGGCGGAGCTTGTACACGTTCTGGCGACGGACTGCGGCGCCGGGAAACTTGTTCGACGCGCCTGCTCGGCAGCAGTGCACGGTCAATCAGCCACGCACCAGCACACCGTTGCATGCGCTGACAACGCTCAACGACATCACCTGGACCGAGGCGTGCCGGGTCTTGGCGGAGCGTTCGTGGAAAGAAGCACCGGGTGCCATTCCAGCCATACTTCGGATGTCCAAGCGGGTGCTCGGGCGTGCGGCAACGGCGGATGAGCAGGCGGCGTTGCAGAAAATCTACGGCGAGGCGTTCGCCTACTACGGTCGCAATCCCAAGGACGTCGACGTTTTCCTGGCGACGGGAGCGGCGCCGGCGCCGGGCACACCGCGTCCTGAAACCGCCGCCCTTGCGCAGGTGGCGCTGGCCCTCCTGAATATCGACGAGGCGGTGACCCGTGAGTAAGGCGTTGCTCGGGTCGGTGAAAAGGATTTGGCGTGTGTGTTGTCCGCGGATGGCACAGAAAGTGGATGGTGGTCTCCGATGAATCGAAACGACAACCCGTTGTTCGAGAGATTGGCCGGGGGGTATACCCCGATGACGCGGCGGGCACTGCTTTCGGGAGCGCTCGGTGCGGCCGGTTCCACCGCGCTTTCGGCGTTGCTGGCCGAGGATGCGTTGGCGGCGCCCCCCAAGTCGGCGGTTCCGGCGGCGAAGGCCATGAAACTGCCGGCCAAGGCCAAGCGCATGATTGTGCTGTGGCAAGGCGGCGCGCCATCCCATGTCGACCTTTTCGACCATAAGCCGCAGTTGGCCGCCATGCGTGGGCAGGAGCTTCCTCCGTCGGTGCGCTCCAAGGTCCGGCTTTCCACCATGACCGCATCCGCGGCCCGCCACCCCATCCTCCCCGCACTCAAGCCGTTTGTTCCGTACGGCAAAAGCGGGACCATGCTGTCTCCCCTGCTCCCCAACATCGGATCGATCGCCGACAAGATTTGTCTGGTCAACTCGATGACCACCGATGCGGTGAACCATGCGCCGGGGGTGACCCTCTTTCTGACGGGGTCGCAGATTCCGGGGCGACCGAGCTTTGGGTCCTGGATGGTATACGGCTTGGGCCGGATGACCGAGGACCTGCCGTCGTTTGTCGTCATGACCAGCACCGATGTGGGGCGGACCTGCGGGCAGCTGTTCTTCGACTACTACTGGGGCTCCGGCTTCCTGCCTTCGGAGCACCAAGGCACACGCTTCCGTTCCGAGGGAGAGCCGGTGCTCTATCTTGGCAACCCGGACGGAGTGTCGTCGGGGGTGCGCCGTGCCACCCTGGACGGTATCCAAGCGATCAACCGCAGTCATGCGGCGGCCAAGGGCGATCCGGAAATTTCCAGCCGCATCAGCCAGTACGAGACCGCGTTCCGGATGCAGACCAGTGTTCCCGACCTGCTCGCCGTGGAGAAGGAGCCGCAACACATCCTCGACATGTACGGCAGCGATGTGCACCGTCCCGGATCGTTCGCGCGTCATTGCCTGCTCGCACGAAGATTGGTGGAGCGCGG
>CAZYBA010000347.1:0-3950 GCA_964646105.1 uncultured Armatimonadia bacterium | reverse complement strand
AGCCTGCGGTCCCGCCTCGCTGGACCGCAGGCCTTGGCATCCATGCGATTGCTTCCCAGCCGATCGAGCCCTCGGTCGGAAACCTTCTTTGATTCCAATGGAGATAGCCATGCGTCGTCTCGCCTTGATCCCCGCCGCCGGTTTGGCGGCACTCGCCGCATTCGGTTGCGGACAAAAGGAAAAGCCCCTCGGCCGCACCGACTTCCCGTCGTCGTTCGCTCCCGGTGCTCCCAAGCCCGGCCAGAACACACCTCCTCCCACCGCTCCCCCGGCCGGGATGATGACCGGTCCCGGGATGGTCCCGGGTGGCCAAGCGGCTCCCGGCGGGGTACCTGCGGGTGCTGGAGTCCCGATGGGGGCGCCAGGGTCGGGCACGCCGATGGGCGCGCCGGGCGGAGTTCCGGGCAGCGGGGGCAAGTAAGGATTCCATCCACTGTGGACCGTCCGCACGCGCCGGACGGCGCGCGCTGGGGCCGTGTCCTGACGGTTTCCCTGTTGCTCGTCGTCGCCAACGCCGGATGGGTCGCCTGGTCGGAAATGCGGACGGGGGTCACCGAGACCACCACGTCGCTGCCGTTCCTGGGCGTCCTCTTCCTGATCTTTGTCACCGCGGTTGTCAACACAGCGGTGGGCTGGGTCAACCGGGGGCGGGCACCGCTTGCCTCGGCCGACCTACGTGCGGTCTACGCCCTGACCGCGCTCTCGGGAGTGGTCAGCGGATTCGGGCACTACGGCCTCCTCACCGCGTTCCTGGCCGCCCCGGCACGCGGGGGCGACACCGGGCAGTTTGCCGGCCTGCTTCCGCTCCTCCCCCGCAGCATCGGTCCGCGCGATCCGGCGGTGGTGGATGCCTACTTTGCCGGGCGTCATTCCATGATCGACCCTGATCTTTGGCGCGCCTGGGCTCCCCCGATGCTGTACTGGGGCATCTTCACCCTCGTCCTGGTGCTGTCCAGCCTCGCACTGGCCGGTGTCGTGCGCCGCCGGTGGGCCGATGACGAACGTCTGCCGTTCCCGGCGCTGGCCCTTCCCAACGCCCTGTGCGAACCCGGTCTCCCGCTGCTCCGCAAACCCGCCACCTGGCTGGGGGTGGCCATTCCCGGTGTCCTGCACTCCCTCAACTCCCTCAACCACCTGATTCCCACCATCCCGACACTTCCCATCAACAAGGCCGTCGACATCGCGCCTCTGCTTCCATTTCCCTGGAACGGTGTCGACTGGTTGCCGTTCCTCTTGCACCCGGTCGGTGTCGGAACGGGTTATCTCGTCAACACCGATGTCGGCTTTTCCCTTTGGTTCTTCTTCCTGTTACGCAAACTCCTGAACGTGTGGGGAGTCGCCCAAGGATGGCGGCAACCCGGGCACGGAGGCTGGGGGGACGGTCCGGCGTCCGAGTTTCCGTTCACCGGTTTCCAAGCCTGGGGCGCATGGCTGGCGATCGGGGTGGTCGCCATCGGGTTGCGCCATGCCCGGGCCCACTCCGACCGGCGGGCACTGCTGGGATTTGCGGTCGGCTTCGTCATCCTGTGCGCGCTGGCTTGGTGGGCCGGTGCCCCGTGGTGGCTGCCTCCGCTCTTTCTGGTCCTCTATTTCCTGTTGATGTTGGCCTTGGCCCGCCTCGCCGCCGAAACGGTCACCCTCTCGCCGTTGTTGGTCTGGGTGGATCCCCAAGGCATCCTGATCGGGCTTGCCGGCCCCAAGTCGTTTCCACCCGAAGCACTCGTGCATACCGGAGTGCTCTCGTGGTTCAACCTCGACTACCGCGCTGCCCCGCTCGCCCATGGCATGCACTCGCTCGGGATTTGCGCGGTCGATCGCCCCGACAAGCGCTTGATACGCGCCTTGGCCGTGGCTGCCGCAGTGGCCATCGCCGCCGCAACGTTCTGGGTGCTCGCACTCTATTTCCGCGAAGGCGCCGGAACGGGCAATGTCAACGCATTCCGCATCCAGTACGCCGCAACCCCGTGGGCGCGTGTCCAAGGATGGCTGGGAGCGTCCCAACCACCCGGCGGCCTCGCTCCCGCCTGGGGTGGTGTCGCCGTCGGTGCCGCGGTCGTGACCCTGCTCACCGTCCTGCGCTTGCGCTTCACCGGCTTTCCCCTGTCCGCATCCGCCTACGCCCTCGACATGTCGTGGGCGAACGATCTGTTCTGGTGCGATGTCTTCGTCGCCTGGCTCGCCAAGGTCCTCATCCTGCGCTACGGCGGCATCGGCCTGCACCGACGTGTCCTGCCCTTTTTCCTCGGTCTCGCCCTCGGCGATTTTGTCGTCGGTGCGACCTGGAGCCTCTTCGGGACGACCCTCGGGGTCGACCTGTACCGGACGTTTCCCAATTGATTCGGAAGAACCTAACCATGAACGTTACCCAAGACCAACACAGCCCCGTGCCCACCGCCTCCGCTTCCGCCAAGGCTGCCGATCGTCTCTCGCCTGCCCCGGCCGGCACCGTCCAGATCCAAGGGTGGCTCGGGGAACGCATGGACGCGTGCATCGAGCACCGGGTGATGGCGCAGTCCCTCGATGCCATCCTGACTCCGTTTCGCGAGCGCACGGAACACGATGGCTCGGGCTGGCGGTGCGAGTACTGGGGCAAATGGATGACGTCCGCCGTGCTGGCAACCCGTTACCAACCCTCCGAATCCCACCGCGCGGTGATCGACAACGGCGTGGCGCGGCTCCGGGAAACACAGACCGACGACGGTTACATCGGGACATACACCGATGAGACCCATCTCGGCATTTGGGATGTCTGGGGGCGAAAGTATGTCCTGCTCGGGCTGCTCGCCCATCATGCCGCCACCGGCGATCCGGACTCGCTCGCCACCGCTCGCGCGGTAGCCGACCACCTCATCGCCGAGGCTCCGCCCGAGACCACACGCCTCTCCGACCTCGGCATCGACGTCCTCACCGGCCTCGCCCCGTCGTCGATCCTCGAACCCATGGTCCTGCTGCACCGCGCGACCGGCGAGCAACGCTACCTCGATTTCGCCCAGTCGATTGTGGACGGTTGGTCGGTGCCGGGACGATTTCTCGAGACGGGACTGCGTTTGGTGGAAGGCGCGCTCGAAGGGGTGGAGCCTCGCCAGCTCGGCGGTTCCCCCAAGTCCTACGAAATGATGTCGTGCTTCGAGGGCTTGATCGAACTCTTCCGCGAAACCGGGGAAGCGCGTTTGCGGGACGCCGCACTCGCGTTCGCGGGCTCGATTGTCGAACGGGAACGCACCATCGTGGGGTCGGCGCATCCACCCAGACCGAATTGTGGGAACAGCCGCAAGAAACGTGCGTGACAGTCACCTGGATGAAACTCTGTCACCAGCTGCTGCGCCTCACTGGCGATGCGCGCTGGGCCGACGAGTTGGAACGTTCGCTCTGGAACGCGTTGCCGGCCGCGATGATGCCCGATGCACGCTGGTGGGCCTATTGGTGCCCGCTGCACGGCGAACGGATTGCGTCGCTTGCCCAGCACAGCGACGTTGGCCTGAGTTGCTGTGTCGCCAACGGGCCGCGGGGCCTGTTGCTGACAACCGACTGGGCCGTGATGGAAAACGCCGATGGTCCGGTGGTCAACCTGCTGGCTCCGCTGCAGGCCACGGTCCGCTTTCCCGGAGACCGCCCCGCGCGCCTCGACATCCGCACCGATTACCCGCACGGAGGTGATGTGGCAATCCACGTCTCCCTCGACCGACCGGCCGACGGGACCATCTCGGTGCGCATTCCGGCGTGGAGCGCGTGCACGACGGTGGAGGTCAACGGCGAGCCTGTCGACGCTCTCCCCGGGGAGTATGTGCGCGTCACCCGGATATGGAACGACAACGATTCCATCCGGATCCGACTCGACATGCGCGGTCGTTGCGTCCCGGCTCCCAGCGGCGCCCCACAGATGGCGGTCGAACGCGGACCGTTGGTGCTCGCCCTCGACAGCCGTTTCGCACCGTTCGACAATCCGGTAA
>CAZYBA010000346.1:3667-3970 GCA_964646105.1 uncultured Armatimonadia bacterium | reverse complement strand
CCGTGCCCCCACGTCGCACTGTCGCCGCTTCGATGGCGGCTGCCTGATCTTCGAAGATCGACTTGGTGTCGTGCAGCAGGCGCCCGATCAGGGTCGATTTGCCGTCATCGACGCTTCCCGCCGTTGTGAAGCGCAGGATTTCGCGTTCGGTTCCGTTCGGTGTTTCCATCAGAAATAGCCTGCCTTCTTGCGGTCTTCCATCGCCGCTTCAGAGCGGCGGTCGTCGGCACGAGTGCCTCGTTCGGTGACACGGGCCGCGGCCACCTCGGCGATGATCGCGTCCAGTGAATCGGCCCTGGATTC
>CAZYBA010000346.1:1348-3657 GCA_964646105.1 uncultured Armatimonadia bacterium | reverse complement strand
GAAGCCGCGGTACCGGGCTGCGCGTCGCGGAACCGGGACAGGACGGAAGATTGTTTCTGGTCCCCGTACTGCTTGATGAGCGCGGGCGGCTCGACGACGGCGGGTGGTGTCAGCGCTGAGGCCACCTCGGCGATGATCGCGTCCAGTGAATCGGCCCTGGATTCGACGGCGCCGGTGCAGGTCATGTCGCCGATGGTACGGAATCGCACCACACGGTCTTCGACGGTCTCACCGGGCTGGGTCCGCACGTGGTCCGACGCAGCAAGCAGGACATCGCCGCGACGAATGACCGGCCGCACATGGGAGAAGTAAAGCGACGGCATGTCGATGCCCTCGGCCTGCAGGTACCGCCAGACATCGAGTTCGGTCCAGTTGCTGATGGGGAACACGCGGAAATGCTCACCGGGCGCGCGTTTGCCGTTGTAGAGGTCCCAGAGTTCGGGACGTTGGTTCTGGCTGAATTCGTCACGGTGCGAGAAGACGCGTTCCTTGGCGCGTGCCTTCTCTTCGTCGCGACGTCCCCCGCCGATCGCGCAGTCGATGCGCAGTTCGTTGATCGCATCCACGAGCGTGACCGTCTGGAGGGCGTTGCGGCTGGCGTGGATGCCTTGTTCCTCGACCACACGTCCCGAGTCGATCGAGTCCTGGACATATCGGACCAAGAGACGGGCACCGATTCGCTCGACCCACTTGTCGCGGTACTCGAGGGTTTCCGGGAAGTTGTGCCCGGTATCCACATGCAAGAGGGCAAACGGCACCTTCGCGGGATAGAAGGCCTTGTGGGCCAGCCAGCTCGCAATGATCGAGTCCTTGCCCCCGGAGAAGAGGAGAACGGGATTCTCGAATTGCGCCGCCACTTCGCGCAGAATGTGGATGCTCTCCGACTCCAATTCACGCAGGGCGGTCAACGACGCCAAACTCATGCCAAATATCCCTTCGCGGTCAAGTCGGCTTCAATTCGCTCGATGCTTTCCTCGAGCGAATCGACCGCACTGTTGACAACAACATCCGGATTATCGGGAGCCTCGTACGGATCCGAAACCCCGGTGAAAGGCGGTATCTCGCCCGCCAGCGCTTTCTTGTAGAGTCCCTTGACATCGCGACGCGCGAGTTCTTCGATGGTGCAGTGGACGTGGATCTCCACGAACCTTCCGATGTCTTGCCGAGCCTGTTCGCGCGCAGCCTTGTACGGGGAAATCGCCGCGACCAGCACCACCGCGCCGTGCTTGGCAAGCAGGCCCGCGACCCAGGCGATACGCGCGACATTGGCGTCACGGTGCTCGCGTGTATAGCCCAGTTCGGCACTGAGGATGGGGCGTACCGCATCGCCGTCAAGAATCTCGACAGCCAACCCCTTTTCCCTCCACCGCGGAGCCAGTGCCTCCGACAGTGTCGATTTTCCGGCGCCGGACATTCCGGTGAGCCACACGACGAAACCTTGTTTCATATATCTTCCCCTACCGGCCGCAGGTGCAAGCCGCATTCCCGCTTGCCTGTTCCCGCCCAGCGACCGCTGCGCAAATCCGCCCCGTCCGCAACCGGCTGGGTGCAGTGAGTGCACCCGATCGACCGGTAACCCGCAAAGTAGAGCGGATGCACTTCAACGTTGCGTTCCAACATCCAGTCGAGCACCTGGTCTTCGGTCCAGCGGCAAAAGGGCGCTACACGATAAAGTCGGTTGGCGGAGTCCCATCCCACAGGGGAAACTTGCGCCCGGGTGTCGGATTGATCCCTCCGCAATCCCACAACCCACGCTTCCCGCCCCGCCAACGCCCGTGTCGCCGGCTCCACCTTCCGGATCGCGCAGCAGCGATCGGGGTTGGTTTCCCACAGCCGTTCGCCGTACTGGGCCGCCTGCTCCTCCGGTGTCAACAACGGTTCCAACGTCCGCAACCGGAGCCCGGTCTGCTTGCGCAAGCGTTGGCGCATCGCCACGGTCTCGGGAAACAGAAACCCGGTGTCGACCGTGAAAACGTCGACCTGCGGACACTGTTCGCGGACCAAGGCCAGCAATGCCAACCCGGTGATGCCTCCGAAGCTGCAGGCCACGGTCAAACGATCCCCGAATGTTTGCAATGCCCAGAGCAGAATCTGCTCGGGTTGGGAATCGTAAAGGGCTTCGCGCCACGCGGCTTCGACGGTCTCGGATTGACGTTGGACCAGTGCATCCATAATGTATGGATACTAGATCGAATTAATCAGGTTTGCAATTCCGGCTTGTTCCTCCTGATCCAGCCGCGCTCTTCGGCGATTCGTATCCACTCGCAACCCACTTGCCACACCAAAGGGGCCCCGGAAGCGATCGGCTC
>CAZYBA010000346.1:0-1338 GCA_964646105.1 uncultured Armatimonadia bacterium | reverse complement strand
TTGCGCGCGACAATCTGCGCGGCATCCACCGCATGTTCACGCCAAGTCCCGCCCTCGTTGCCCCAGTTCAGCAACATTCCGCAGAACCGATCGATCGCCGCCGCGTACTGGGCTTCCGGAGACTCACCGGCTTCGAATTCGTCCCAGAGGGAACGCAAATCCGACGCTTGGGTGCCAGGCAACATCGCAAACAACCGATCTGCCGCTTTCAATTCCCGTTCCTGCTTGTCCGCCATCGCATGGGAATCGTAAACGAAAGAATCCCCTGCATCGATTTCCACGATGTCGTGGACAAGCGCCATCGCAAGGACACGTGTCAGATCGACATCGGCCGGCGCGTGCTCGCGCAACACGAGCAACGCCAGCGCCAAATGCCACGAATGCTCGGCGCTGTTTTCACGCCGGGACCCACCGATCAGTCGGGTGCGACGTTCAACTGTTTTCAATCGATCGACTTCGGCCAGGAAATCAATCTGCTGTTCGATACGCTCCCTCGGATTCGGCGGTGGGCCTCCGACCACACCGTCCGCAGCGCCGGTCATTGCGATTCTTCCTCGGTCGGCAGGATCCGCAATCGGCGGTGGGGATCGATTCCAACGGATTCCGATCCCAATCCGGCCCGTTCCGCCACCTGGTGCTGCAAGCGCCGAACATAGGCGTTACGGGGTGCAAGTTCCACCGGCTCACCGGTCTCGCGGACATGGTCGACAGCCGCCTCGACTTCCGAGACCGCCGAGTCTTCCTCGAAGCCACCCCCGACGGCCTGAAGTCCGAAAATCTCGCGCAGCGCATTTTCGATCTGGATGTACGTATTGCTGCGTACCACCTGAATCGGAACGGCCTTGCCGCGGATATCGTGCAACCGGGCCGGTTCCTTGCGCAGCGTAGCCTTGAGCGCAACCACCACATCGGCGCCGTCGGGGTCGCGCAGCACCAAGGCCGGAATACGGAGGTTGAGGATAGCCCGTTCCAGTCGGGATCGCGAGACCCCATAGGGAAAAAGACGCACGGTCTTGCGTCGACCAGTACCGGGGTTGTCGTCTACGGGCGGTTCCGTTTCGTCTAAGGGTTCGGTGGTGACTCCGTAGGTCCCTCCGGTGCGCTCACCCGGCCGATCGGGTGGCAATTCGGCCTTTTGGACAATCTCGACCGTTCCGGCGTTGTTTCGGACACGGATTTCGGGACGCGGTTGTTGTCCGCGCAGCATTTTGTCGACCACCTTGGCCACATCGTGGTGAATGGCGAGTTTGTCGACCTCCATGATCTCGATTACGACATCGAATGTCGGAGGTGCCTTGCGCTCCAGGACCGACTTCTGGGTACCGCGTCGCCGCGCCT
>CAZYBA010000345.1:3401-3972 GCA_964646105.1 uncultured Armatimonadia bacterium | reverse complement strand
TTCGAAAACCCGTTTGCCAGACGGTACCCGCAGGTGCACTCTGGCGCGCACTCCCGCCGGAACCACCGTCTCGGCAGTCCACCCTTCGCCGTCGCGACGCCAGCCGCAGACCACCGTCCCCCGCACCGACGGCCACTGGGCCCGCGCATGCTCCAATCCCGCCACCGGTTGCGGCATCAATTCGAGACGGTTCGCCCCGAGCGCGTCTTCCGAAACTTGCAAGCCAGCCACCCAACGCACCATCCAGCCCGCCACCGAACCAAACATCGGGTGATTGTTCGAGAACGTGTTGTCGCTCTCTTTCCACGTTTCCCACAACGTGGTCGCACCTCCCGCCAGCATATGCCCCCAAGACGGGAAACCGCGTTGCGTCGCGATCCGCACCGCCACATCGTTGCGACCCGACCGCGCAAGGGCCTCGAGCAACCACATCGTGCCGAAGATACCGGTCTCCAGGTGCCCGTCCTTGGCATCCACCGCCGCCAGCAACCGCTCCAGCACCGGTTGCCGGGCGTCCACCAAATCCCACGCCAGAGCCACCGATTGACAGGCCTGACTGCCGAGCCCCACC
>CAZYBA010000345.1:0-3391 GCA_964646105.1 uncultured Armatimonadia bacterium | reverse complement strand
CTTGCCGGTGGCCAAGTCCACGAACCGACGCTGGAACGCATCCCGGATCGCCCCAGCCTTCGCCCGGTACACCGCAGCGTCCCCGGAACGGCCGAGAATCCGCGCCAAACGCTCCATCAAGAACGCATTGCGCTGGTAGAACGCCGTTCCCGTGACCGCGGTGGAACGCGGAACCAATGTCTCGTGGTCCCCCAAACCATTGTCCAGAATTCCGTCTCGGGCGGATTTCTCGAGCAAATCGAAGAATCGGACCGCGAGCGGATACTGCTCCTCCACCAAACGTCGATCGCCATGCCATCGGTACAACAACCACAGGAGCAACGGATGGGCCGTGCCCCACTCCACAGGCCCCGAACCCTGACCCAAACCAGAATCCGAAATCCCCACGAAGGGAGCCGTCTCGGTGAATCCCCCGTTCGGACGGACCGAATCCGCGTAATCCCGAACACTCTTCGCGTGGAAAAGGCCCAGGTCGAACAGATGCAATCCCGTCTCCGCCGTGGCGACAATATCGCCCCCGTATCCGAACTTTTCCCGGTGCGGGCAATCCGACTGGACCGAGACCAAATTCGCCTCGAACGTCCGACGCGTCGTTTCGAAGATCTTCTCCAACAAAGGCTCCGAGCAGCTGAACCGCGCGCCCGACCCGACTGCGGAACGCACGGCATCGGCAGTCAGCTCCAGATCGCGGGAAGGATCCGCAACTCCCGAAACCTCGCAATAGCGGAAACCGTGGTACGTGAACCAAGGCTTCCAGTCCAACGGCGCCGCACCGGCAACCACTGTGTCCACCTGAATCGCGGTCGAAGGACGACGACTGGACGGCGGAACCTTCTGGCCCTTCACCTGACCGCAGACCGCCGTCATCGGATTCAGACGTCCGTCCGGATGCAAACGCTCACCCTGGACCAGCTGGACCGCACTGCCTGCGGGGAGCTTCTCTTTCGAACGCACCGCGATCCGACCCGTGATATTGCGTCCGAAGTCGGCAACCCATCCGCCGGTCGGCGTGCGGCTCCACCTCTGTACAGTCAACCGCTCCTCAACCTGGACCGGCTCGACCGGGATTGCCTCCAACGCTCCCCCGGGCGACGGCAAAACGTTTGCCGGTTTCCAACCCGAATCGTCGAATCCGGGCAACATCCAGCCGGATGGTTCGCGGCGCAGGTCCCAATCCTCGCCGGTGTAGACACTGTTGCGCAGGATCGGCCCGTCCGTCCATTTCCAACGACCGTCGCTGTGCAACAAAACCCGTGCTCCGTCGCCCTGGTCGATGTCGATGCACACCAGCCCACGAGGAGCACCCACGGTCAGGTGCTCGCGAATGTTCAAATGGCCCCACATCTTCAACGGCAATGGATTGAACCAGCCGTTCCCGAGCACCAATCCCACGACATTCTCGCCCGGTCGCAGCCAACGGGCGATGTCGTGGATGCTGTAGTGAATTCGTTTCCCGAAATGCGTCCAGGGCGTCTCCAGCGTCGATACCCCCACCGGATGGCCGTTGACAAACAACGCCCCGTATCCCAACCCGACGAAACAGGCACGTGCACGCTCGACCGAGGCCTTGGTCAGCGTGAACGTCCTGCGCAGAATCGGAGCCGGATGGGTGTCGAAGAAAGCCTCCGTATCCGTAGGCACAGGACGTCCGCCGCCAATCCACTTCGCCCCGGAACCCGACGGATCCAGAAGTCCGAATTCGAACGAGGCCGGCTTGGCAAAATCCGATACCGCTCCTGTCTCATCCCAAACCCGCACCGTCCACCACACACGACGACCCGGGCGGGCGTTGCCGCCGTAGGGATGCCCCAAACTTTCCGCGTCCGCTACCTTGTCGGTCATCCACTGGTCCGCACGGGACGGGTCAAGCCATTCACGGCGGGACGCGGCCAGGATTTGGAACGCCGACTGACGCGCACCGCGGACGCGACCGTCCGTGTCGAGCCGCCAGGACAACCGGGGAAGCAGGGCGTCGGTACCCAACGGATCGGTCAGACCTTCGCAACGTAGATCAATGGGAAGCAGGCGGGACCGGCGGGCGGGATTCGGGGAAGACATGGTTCAGCATACAACAGCGGATCGACCGTGAAAACACGCCAGTTTCAACTCCTGGGCACCGGTACAATGCCGCATGCTGCGCGACATCACCCGGAAGTTCGAACCCGGGATGGCGGTCTGGCCCGGCGATACGCCGTATCAGTTGAATATCGCGCAATGGGGCGCGCTCCGAGTTGGCGCCATCACCGCCAGCCTGCACTGCGGCACCCATGCCGACGCCCCGTGCCATTTCGCGCCGGAGGGGACCGATGTCCTCGCATGCGACCTCGAAACCTACGTCGGACCTGCCGTGGTCGTCGATGTCCGCGGCAGGGACTCCATCACACCGGATGACATCGGTCCCATCGGTGCCCCGCGGGTTCTTCTGCGAACCGACGCCTGGATCGCGGGAACACCCTTTCCGGACCGGATTCCAGTCATCACCCCCGAGGCGGTGACACACCTTCGTCGCCACGGGGTGCGCCTGCTCGGACTCGACGTCCCATCCGTGGACCAAATCGACAGCAAGACTCTCGACAACCACCACGCGCTGAACGCCGCCGGCATCGCCATTGTCGAGTCGCTCGACCTTGCCGAAGCCCCGACGGGAACCTACCCCCTGGTTGCCCTGCCGTTGCCCATCGAGGGCGGGGACGCTTCCCCGGTGCGCGCCATTCTCATTTCCCACAACGAGTCCAACGAAGGAGCCCGACTGTGACCACCCGCCTGCCCAACCCGCTCGATGACTACCTGTTCGACCTGCGCGGCTACGTCGTCCTCGAAAATGCCATCGACCGTGGATTGCAGGAACGTCTCAACAACGCGTTCGACCGCTTTCCCGCCCTCGAAACCGGCGAATGGGTCGGCAACTGCCAACGACGCGACTACACCGGGGAAACCGGATTCGAATTGCACAACTGCATCGAATTCGACTCCGCATTCGACGAACTGATCGACCACCCGTCCTGGCACGACCTGCTGCTCCATTGGTGCGGCGAGGAAGGCAGCTATGTCGAAGGACTTTTCATCGACGAATGCATCGCATCCATTCGCCGCTCCGGCGGACACCACCCGGTGCATTCCGGCGGTTTCCAAGGGGCCTTGCGCGGAGCCTACGGCTACAAGAACGGCGTCTTCCGGTGCGGCCAAGTGAATGTCCTTCTCGCCCTCACCGACATCGGCCCCGACGACGGCCCGACCATGGTGGTGCCCGGCAGCCACAAGAGCAACTTTCCCCACCCACTGGCGGGCGATTACGGACGTGGCGAGCGGATGGACCAATTGCCTGGCGCGGTTTCCGTACCGCTGAACGCAGGGGATGCGCTCTTGTTCGTGGATGGCATCCTGCACGGCG
>CAZYBA010000344.1:0-4002 GCA_964646105.1 uncultured Armatimonadia bacterium | reverse complement strand
TTAGTTCCTTTCGATGCCCCGTTCCGGACCGGGTCGGGATTGCCGTCGTAGGACGCCTCGACGACAATATTGTCCTGATTGGGGTCCGTCGGGATTGTGTAGTTGATGGTCGCGATTCCGGATGCATTGGTGGATGCGGTTCCGATGATGACCGGCGACTGTGTGAGATTGAGATAGCGCCGGAAGACGATGGTGCGTCCCGGCAGGGCGACGCCGGCGGTTGTGGCAAGCTTGGCTTGCACCGAAATCGTGGTTCCCCTCGGATAGGACGCCTTGGCTGGCTGGAACAGCACCGTGGTCTTGGTGGCGACCGTGATGTTGCGCACGGTCATCGCCGCGCTGACCGTCTTGCCGTTCAGGGTTGCCGACACGGTTGACTTTACCGTCGCCGCGGTTGCGGAGGTGCCTACGATGAACGTTGCCTGCGTGGCGCCCTCGGGAACCACGACACTGGCGGAAACCTGGATCGCTGGATTGCCGGACGACAATGCGACGGTGGTGCCGCCGACCGCCGCCGGATGGGTCAGGGTGACAGTCGCCGTGGCGGATTGGGTCTCGTCCACGATGTTGGGGCTGACTGCGAGCGAGGCGATTGTGTTCGCGACGGCGGAGAACGATCCGTTGACGGTCTCACCCTCGAACGTCGCCTTGAGTGCCTTGGCTCCGGCGGGCCCTGTCACGACCAAGGTGCCAAACGAGACAGCGGTGGTGTTGCCGGGAACATTCTCCTTGGCCACGACGGTGCCGTCGGGCATTTCCACCTCGAGTCTGCCGAGGGGGAACGGGGTCGCGGCCTTGGTTACCTGAACCGTCACCGAGGCTCCCACGAGTGCGCTGGTCGGGGTTGCGGACACGGTCTTGACAATGTTGACCACCTTGGCCGACACGGTCTTCGACGTTCCCGGTCCGGTGGCGGTGAGGACGGCGGAGACATCGGCCGTGACACTTCCCGCGTTGACGGTGAACGTGGCGGTGCGGGATCCGGCGGGAATGGTTACTGTGGACGGCACGGGGAGTTCCGGCCGGCTGGACGCCAGGGTGACTGTCACCCCGCCGACCGGGGCCGGGGAATTGAGGGTGAGTGTCCCCAGTGCGGAGCGCCGCTCGAAGACATTCGCGCTGTCGAGCGTGAAACCAGAAAGCGCCAGTGCGTTGATGGTGTACGTGCCGGAGACCGTCGCGCCGAGGCATTCGGCGTTGACGGTACCCGTGCCGGGATCGCCATTGATGACGACATTCTCGAACAGCACGGACGTCGCGCTGCCCGGGACATTGATTTTCTCAAGAGTTCCGAAGACGCCGGAGACGGTGATCTTGGCGACCGGGGTGGTGGTTGCCTTCTTGGCAACCTTGATGGTGACCGCGGTTCCGGAGTCGAAGCGGCTGGGAAGCACGGTCACCGACGTGAGGGGGCTCGCCGCTGTCAGAGTGACCTGTTCCGACAGCGTGGTGCCGTCGATGGAGACGGTGATGGTGACGACAGTCTCCTGGGCGACCGGGCTGGATTGGATCTTGAAGCCTGCCGCCTTGGTGCCCGCTGCAATGGTGACCGTTGCCGGCACGACAATCGCGGGATTGCTGGAGCTCACTGCCACCTTGCGGCCTCCCGGTGGGGCGGATGTCGTGATGGTGATCACGCCTTCGCCAGTGAGGCCGCCTTTCATGGTGGCCGGGGTCGCGTCGAAGGAAACCAGTCCGTTGGGTTGGACAATCAGCTGTGCGGTGGGGGAATCGCCGTTGTAGGTGGCGGTCACCTTTCCGGTTGTGGGCGTGCTCACGAATCCGGACTCCAGTGCGGCGGTGCCGATTTTCTTGCCCGCCGGCACGGTGATGGTGGCGGGGGACTTGACCACGGGGTTGTCGGACTGGAGCGGGATCACTGTCCCGCCGGCGGGGGCGGGTGCGCTGAGCTCGACGGTCAGTTTGCTCGGCCATCCGCCCACCACCTCCGCCGGCGTGGCGTGGAAGCCTGCGATGCGGTTGCGCCCGATGTTGACGGTCTGCTCCACGCCGTTTCCTTCCCACTGGGCCGACGCAGTAACCACGACATCGGCAGGTACATGACGGGTGACAATATTGAGCACGATGCCGTTCTGGCCAGCGAGGATCTTGGCCGTCGCCGGCAGCGGCAGCGCGGGATTGTTGGAGGTCAGGTTGATGACCACGCCGGTTGGGGGCGCGGGTGCGCCGATGCCGACGCTGACCGCGACCGCATTCCCTCCGACCACGGTGGACGGGGAAATGCTCAGGCCCGTTACACGGCGATCGATGACAACCGCCTCTCCTGACCGGGCGTAACCGTCCACGGTGGCGGTGACAGCGACCGTGGTGTGGTTGTCGACGGAGCCGTAATCGGCGAGGAAGTCGACAAACGTCGCCCCGGCAGCGGCATTGACCGACGCCGGGACCGAGACCACCTGGGGGTTGGACGATGTCAACTGGATGACCGCGCCACCGTCGGGCACCGGGGTGCTGAAATGCAGGCGTCCTGTCACCTTCTGGCGCTCGAACGTGTTGGGCAGGGCGATTTGGGAAACTTCGAGGTTGACAATCCAGAACGCAGTCGAGGTCTCGACGGTGTCCTGCTTCGCGGTCAATCCAATCTGTGTCGCGCCGGCGGGCACCGCAGCTTGGACAGTCACCCGAACGCCGGTGTGACCGTGGGGCACGGTGACCATCTCGGGCACCGGGAATAGGTCGGGGCGGGAGCTGGCGAGGGTCACATCCAATCCGCCGGGCGGAGCCGGTTCGGCCAAGGTCACGACGACATCCGCCTTCTTGCCTCCGATGACATTGGCGGTCTGTCCTTCCGGTTCGACGGTGACGCTCTTGAGGTACTTGGTGACCACGACAACCTTCTCGGCGCTCTTGTTTCCGGCCATGTCGTACGCCCAGAAACGCACCCGGGCCGTACCCGCGTTGACCCCGAACTGCGTGCTCGATGCGTCGATGGTAGCCACTCCGTACTTGTCGATCTCGTACTGGATGTAGTCGACTCCCGACAACGAGTCGCTTGCGGAAAGGGAAATCGTGTTGCCGTCGAACGTCGAATCGATCTGCGGTGCGGTCTTGTCCACCCGGGCGAGGCCCTGCTTCTTTGCTTCCACCACTCCGTCGTTGCCGACCGCGTAGTATTCGAAAGGGATCTCGCCTTCGGAGTAGATCGGGAACGAGGCGGTCTTGCCGGGGATGGTGGACTCGGGGGCCCCGGCGATGGAGTAGTGGATTTCACGCACTCCGACCCCGCTGCGGCTGGATTCAGCGACCATCTTCACGAAGACATCGGTGTTGGCCCAGAGATTGGCGTTGGATTCGGGGACGGTGGTGTACGCGGTGGATGGCGCGGGGGCGATGGGATTGGGCACCTCCCAAACTTGGATACGAGATCCCGAGTAGTCGGCTGTGTAGAGATGGCCTTGGAAATCGAGGGTCAGGTCGAAGTGCCCGGTGGGTAATTGGCCGGGACCCTTGCCAAAGCTTCCAAAAAACTCCGTTGTTCCGTCCGGTCGTGTCACCCGAATGCGACCATTTTCCGCGTCCGCTGAATATACGGTGCCGATGTCGTCAAACACGAAAGACCCTACGCCCGCGTGGTTTCCTGTTGCGATCCAAGTTGCGTCGGGTTTGCGGACAGCAAGGGCGCCGATGCCTACGTGCATGCGGTTGTCCCGGTCGAATTTCAGATTTGCAGTGCCCCAATTGAAGCGGGAATGGGTGGTTTTCCCGTCAGGGGTCACCTTCGTGAGCAAACCGTAACCGGGCACGAAGAAACTTTGTGAATATCCACCAGATATCCACAAGTTCCCAAAGCGGTCGTAGTCCATCCATCCGCCCCAAGATTGTTTTCCTTGGTTGAGCAGTCTCATTTGGTCCCCGGTGACACTCCCTAGACCGCCAGCCATTTGGCCCTCGAACCCCCAGTTCAATTCATACAGGAACGTATTTCGGCTGGCTTGTCTCCAAGGCGCGACTTGGAACGCAATGTCGCCGTTGCGAGAAATA
>CAZYBA010000343.1:0-4008 GCA_964646105.1 uncultured Armatimonadia bacterium | reverse complement strand
TCGGGTGCGATGCGGGCGTAATCACGGCATCGTTGAAGCGCCTTGTCGAGAATGTCTTTCGGCGGCGCTGCTGCTGCCGCCACTTGTTGCAGGAGGGCATCGGCTGCGGCGGCGTGCAGCGCTCCTTCGTTCGGTTGTGCTTCGATGTTGGCTTCCAGGATCTTCAATGCGTCATCGAAGCGCTTCTGGCCCATCAGGTTGCGCGCGAGCAGCAGTTGGATGCGCCAGTCGCCGGGGCGGAGTTTGTCGGCGGTGCGCAGTTCGCGTTCGGATTCCGACATGCCGCCGATCTGGTCGTGGATCAGGGCGAGGGACAGGTGCGGTTCGGCGGTTTCCGGAGCCAGTTTGGTGGCGGTGCGGACATGGGCTTGGCAGTCTTTTTGCCATCCGAGAAGGCCTTCGAGGAATGCGATGCGCAGCAGGTGTTCGACATTGCCGGGTTCGATCTCGACAGCGCGTCGTGCGTAGCGCAGGGCTTTGTCTTGCCATCCGATGCGTTCGAACAGGTTGGCGAGCGCGGCTGCCAGGGGGGCGTCGTTGCGCCCCGACTCGGTCTGTGCATCCTTTTCGGTTTGTTGGAGCAGTTCCGCGGCGCGTTTGGTGTTGCCGCGGCTGAGGAAGGTGCGTGCGGCTTCAAGCCGGAATGCGATGTCGTCGGATTTCGCGGCGAGCTGTTTTTCGAGGGTATCGAGCTCCGATTGCCCGGATTTCAGTTCGGCGAGTCGTGCTTGCTGGCGTTGGCGGTCGGCGCGCGCGGCCTCGAGTTCGGCCCATTGGCGCTGTTGCCAGGGGATGCTGACTGCTCCGGCTGCCGCGACGACAAGCAGGAGAAGCAAAAGAACCCGGCCCTTCGCTTTGGGCGAGGGGCCGGGTGTGTTTCGCGGGTCGGAAACTTCGGACCGCATTTTGGGTGCCGATTTATTTGCCGGTCGGAGCCGTGGGCGCCGACGGGGCGTAGCCACCACCCATGCCGGGGCGTCCACCCGCCCCCTGCGGGGGCATGCGGGAGCGCCGGATGGCTTCCATCTGGGTTTGGTTAAGATTGGATCCGGGCGCAGGCATGTCAGGCGGAGCCTCGGCCTTTCCCCCGCCGGATGGGTTGCATCCGGCGAGGGTGGTGATGGCCGAGACGGCGACGAGGGCGGATGCGAATCGCGCCGTTCGGGTCATGATCAGCGAACTCCGTAGAGGTTGGCGGTGACGCGGCTCGCCTGCAGGAACTTGGCATGTCCGTCGGCGAAGCCGATGTTGGAGCCACCTTGGTGCAGCGAGCTGCCTTCATCCCAAGCGCGCGGGAAGTTGCCTGAGCCAGCCGGCAGGCCCGAGCAGGCGTTGCCGTAGTAGTTCGGGATACGTCCGTCGGTCTTGGCCCACGAAGCGCGCGGGATGCGGAAGTTGCGGCGCGGGTCGTTGGCGGGCCGGCCGGCGTTCTCCCAGTTCACCCAGTCGCCGTAGCAGTCCCACGACGTCAAGGCGGAGATCATGTCGCCCAGGAGCAGGGTATCCGCCGGGCTTTCCATCGCGGCGATGGCGGCGAACGAGTAGGTGATCGGTTCGCTGGCGCCGTACGACAGGAAGTTGTTGTCGAGGGCGGTGATGCGACCGAGCGGCAGGTTGCCGGTGGCGTCGAAGACAAACCAGCCGTTTTCGCGGAAGCGCACACGGGTGGTCGCCGACGGGCAGGTGTAGACCTGGCCGTTCTTGACGTACGGATAGATCGCGTAGTACCAGATCGTGGTGGCGTTGTTCGGGCTCACATTGCCCTTGTCGCCCCAGGACGATTCAAAGTTCTGGTCCCAGCGCCATTCCGGGAAGCGCTCGTCGTAGTCCTGCGAGTACATCATCATGCCCAAGGTGAGCTGCTTGATGTTGGAAAGGCAAGACGCGGTGCGGGCCTTTTCACGGGCCTGTGCGAAAACAGGGAAAAGGATAGCGGCGAGGATTGCGATGATCGCAATCACCACCAAGAGTTTGATCAGGGTAAAACCTGACCGAGTTTGGTTCGATCGATGCATGGATTACACTCCTGGGAACGGTCCAACAATGGCCGGTCCGCTGCGGCAAAAAGTGACACAAACCCGGACGGCCGCGGGATCCGTGGGATCCGAACCAACCGGAACCGCGCGCGCGACATCACACGCACAGTTGCGCGATAATACTTCAAATGGGGCACCCTTCGCAATTGCTTGATGATCGAATTCCGGCCAAAACCCGTGGGATTACCGTACGCGTTTTTCTACCGCTGTTCGTGACTGGCCTGACGGGTTTTCTGGCCGGATGTCCGGCGGGGAAGAATCCAACCAAGGCGCCCCCGCCCACGCCCGCATCCGCCGGGACTTCGTCCCTGCGCCTCCTCGACCAAACGTCGCAGTCCGGACTCGCGCACCGTTGGTCGTCCCCGGGCAAGCCTCCTCTCAATATCCTGCAGACTATTGGCAATGGAGCCGCAGTGCTCGACGTCGACGGTGACAACGCCCCGGACATCTTGCTGGTCGACCGCAAGCCACGCCTCTTCCGCGGCAACGGCAAAGGCGGATTCCGGGATGCCACCGCCGCAAGCGGGCTCTCCACAATCGCGGGGCACTTCCTCGGAGTCGCGGTTGGGGATATTGACAACGACGGCGACCCCGACGTTTACCTGAGCGGCTACCGTACCGCCTGCCTGCTGCGCAACGACAACGGTGTCCTGCGCGACATCACCAAGGCATCGGGATTGCGCAACGAACCTTGGGGCACCAGCGCCGCGTTCGCCGACACCGACAAGGACGGCAACCTCGACCTCTATGTCGGCAACTACGCCATCTTCGGCCCCGAAACCAAGCCCCAACTCTGCCTCGCCCACGGCATGGAAACGTCGTGCGGGCCCCGCGAATACCAGCCGGAGAAGGGACGTCTCTACCTCGGCAACGGCAAAGGCGGATTCCGGGATGTCACCAAGCCGCTCGGGATCGACGATATCTCGGGGAAAACCCTCGGGGTCGCCATCGCCGACATCGACTCCAGCGGCAAGCCGGCAATCGCGCTCGCCAACGACGAAATGCCCGGGGATCTTCTGGTCCCCGCCACCAACCGCTGGGAAAACATCGGCTCGGTCGCCGGGGTTTCCTACGACGCCGCGGGCAACCTGCACGGCGGCATGGGCACCGACTGGGGCGACGTGGACGGCGACGGCCGCCTGGACCTCTTCGTGGCGACGTTCCAGAATGAAGTGAAAAGCCTTTACCGCAACGAGGGCGAGCGCCTGTTCACGGAAGTCTCGGCTTCCATGGGCCTCGGCGCCGCGCGGCCCTGGGTGGCGTTCGGCTGCAAGTTTGTCGATCTCGACAACGACGGTCACCTGGATTTGGTGATCGCCAACGGCCATGTGCAGGACAACATCGAGAAGATCGACCGATCCACCACCTTCCGCCAACCCACCCAAGTCTTCCGCAACACCGGTGCCGCCGCATTCGAGGACCGGTCATCGGCCCTGCAGGGCGAAGCGGCCCGCCCGATCGTGGGGCGGGGACTGGCCACCGGCGATTTCGACAACGATGGCCTGGTGGATGTGGTGGTGGTCGACAGCTTCGGGGAACCGTTGCTCCTGCGCAACCAATCCACCGCCACCGGAAACTGGATCGGCTTGAAACTGGACCAAGGAGCCCGTGGCCCGCGCGACGCCACCGGTGCCACCGTCGTGGTCAAGGCCGGGGGACGCTCGATTGTCCGGCATGTCCACAGCGACGGTTCCTATCTCTCCGCGTCGGATGCGCGCGTGGTGGTCGGCCTGGGTGCGGCCAAGTCGATCGATTCGGTGGAGATCACCTGGACCGACGGCACCAAGGAAACGGTGCAGGGCCTCGCTCCGGGACGTTACTGGACCGTGGAACGCGGCAAGGCGCCACGCTGATCCAGCGCCGTCGGCGGGGGCGGAACGGCTTTCCTCCTGAAATCCGGGGTCGTTGGCGAGTCGGGGGTGCTGCGCCTCAACGCGAAGCCGGATCAAGACGTCCAATGAAAAACGAGAAC
>CAZYBA010000342.1:0-4008 GCA_964646105.1 uncultured Armatimonadia bacterium | reverse complement strand
TGGTGGGTCCGGCCGCGGTGACCGTGAATACCCGCTTGCCGTCCTCGGATTTCTCGATCACCACCGGTCCGCAGTGGTAGATGATGCCCCCGGCGAGATCCAGGTCTTCGGGAAGCTGGCCCCCGGACGCCAGGTACTTGTGGACCGCGTCGCGGCCGGTGTAGAGCGTGCCGGAAATCAGGACATCGTCACCGGCCTTCAGCGCGCGCACCGACGCTTCGTCGAGGGGTGTCTGCAGCCGAACGGTTGCCATGGGTGTTTCCTTTCAACGAGGACCGTGGACCGGCCTCGTGTCGATTCAGTGGGCGTCCGGGGCGGACTCGTCGATGATGTCGTACAGCCAGCGCTGGATCGTGCCGGCAGCGGGGTCGAGGATTGCCCCCCGACGTCGGTGCGCCCAGCACGCGTAGCTGACCGATACGAAGAAAGACGCGGGCAGCCGGTTGCGCGACGCGATCTTGCAGCCGAGCAAGGTGGTCTCGCCGCCAAAGCCCATCGGGCCGATCCCGAGGCCGTTGCAGATGTCGGTGATTTCCGTCTCGAGGGCTGCAAGCTGTTGGTCGGGGTTGGTGTCGCCGACAACCCGGAGGAGCTGTTCCTTGGCGGTGTCGAGCCCGCTGGAACGGTCGCCGCCGATGCAGACCCCGATGTAGCCGGGGGCGCATCCCTTGCCCTGGGCTTTCCAGACCGCGTGCAGCACCGCGTCGCGTACCCCGGCGAGATCTCGTCCTGCCTTCACTCCCAGTTCGGGGAGTTCCATGGGAAGGGAGTATTGTGCGCCGACGTTCTCGCAGCCTCCCCCCTTGAGCATGAGGCGGACGTCCACTTCCGGCTGGCGCCAGGCTTGGAAATGGAAGAGCGGAGTTCCGGGCCCGAGATTGTTGCCAGAGTTCTTTCCCGAGATGGCGTCAACAGAGTTTTGACGCAGGTAACCGAGTTCGGTAGCCTTCTGGACGGCTTGCCGTGCGGTTTCCTCGAACTCGAGGGAATCGTAACCAACCGGATGGTGGATCCAGAACTTGATCATGCCGGTGTCCTGGCAGATCGGGGCGGATTCGCCGGCGGCGGTGGTGATATTGCAGTCGATGGTGTCGAGGGCGAGAAGGGCGCGGGAGCCGAAACGTTCCTTCGCACGTCCCTCGGCCAGCGAGTGCCGGATATCGGGGGGAAGGTCGGAGGACGTTCGCCGGATGAGGTCGAGCAGGCTGTCGAACAACGGGCTGGGCATGGGGAAAGTATACCGATTCCGTTTCCGGCCTCGCTGTCCGGATCGGCTGCATCTGCTACCCAAGTTTGGGTACGAATCTGTTGCAACCTTTTTGTCAACCACGGTTACAATCCCGCATGCCTTTCTCCCGATTGTCGGTATCCATCCGCCCCGGCAGCGAAGCCGGCGGCCTCGATCTCCGCAGCCCGAATGCCCCGGGCGACACATTCGATTTCCGGACGTTGGAAGGTGTGGTTGTCGAAGGCCGCGATCTGGGGTTGTTTCAGGTCAAATTGCCCAGCAAGTTCGGGGACGGCAACCGGTGCTGGGCAAAGATGGGCAACCGCTGGTCGTTTCGTTGGGACTACCGCCCCGGCGTGGTTGTCCGGGTTGCTGTGGAACCGGACCGGGACGGTCTCGATGTGGAATACACCGTCGCGAACGAGACCGGTTCAGCGCTGGATCGGGTCCAGATTCACACCTGCATTCCCACCACCGATGCTCCGGGCTATTTTCCCGACCCCACCGTGGTCGGCGGGGCGGTGGGTTGGTCGGAATTGTACGAACGATTGAATGCCTGGTCTTCCGGCAAGCGATTTACGTTCGCCCAGACCCGCCCCGGGCGTCGCGAACCCCACCTTTCGCTCCCGGCATCGTCGGGACCGCGCACCGAATGGGGATGGTGGCGCAACGCCCCGGAGACGTTCGATACACCGTTGATTGTTTTGTCGTCGCGCGACGGCCGCTCGACGGTTTCCATGGGTTTCGAACGTTCGATCTGGGCATCGTCGAATACGGGCGACGACCGGGCGTGTTTCCATTTGTTCCCGTATTTCGGCCGGGTGGATCCGGGCAACCCCGTGACGGTTCGCGGTCGGGTCTCCATACTGCGAGGCGGACCGGATGCCGCCTTGGCCCATTTCCGTAGGCGTTTTCCGCAATCGATGCGTTGACGGTTTGGGCGATTCGAGACGAAGTATCGAACTTGCGCGCGCAGCGAAACTTTGCTTGTGTGTGAGGTCCGAAGCCATCCCGACCGATCGAACCCGCGCGCAGCGAAACTTCGTGAACGGATAGGTGAGGCAGAATGTCCCCTTCATCGAACCCGCGTGCGCAGCGAAACTTCAACACGGGCAGGTCGAGGTCGGGTGACCGAGGGACACGGTCTGCGGACGGATCCAGACAACAGATTGGGGGGCTCAAGAACTCCCGCCGCGCCCCTCGGGTTGACGCGTCTGATCTGAGCCCCACGGCTTGGTGTGGAGTTTGTGCGACGCGGGTGTGTCGGGCGCGTCCGTACCCAGGTTGCATGATCTTTGTCCGAAACGCTGGCAAATTCGCCGAATCGCCTGTACCCACGGGTGGGTTGGGCGGGGGGTGGGTGGGTGTCTCGCGCGCGCGCGAGCCCAGCGACGTTTGGTCCTGGCAGACATCGCGAGCGACGGGGTGTCGCGCCCGCGAGCCCAACGCAGACGAGCGTGCACCATGCCTCGCACCTACCGGGTTTCCCGCACCCGAGCCCAACGTAGACCAGCGTGCACCATGCCCGATGCCTCCCGCATACCGGGTTTCCCGCACCCGCGAGCCGAAACGAACACCCCGAGAACGGCCGATCATGAATTGCGTCGAGCCCAGTCGAATACCCTCTAGAACGACCGATCGTGAACTGCGTCGAGACAGTTGAACGCAACGTCAACACCCAGCGGCGATACACCGACACAAGGTGCTCACCCACAACAACGACCCGCGGCGCCCCTGCCAACAATCCGTCTCCTCGAACTTGGTGCCCAACGTAGCGAAGGCAAATGTCCGAAGGATGGTAGGCCGCGGAACAAGGCCAACAAGGCCAGGGGGTTAACCCCGGAGACGCAGGCGAAACGCGAAACCGAGCATCCCCCCGAAACGCGACAGGCCATGGATTTCCTGAGAAACAAACCACGCGCCCGGCGCAAAACCAAAAGACCCCGGGGATCCGGACAATCCTCGGGCGCTGCGCGGGAAGAAGTATTGGGTTGGCGGGTCACCCTGAGGCGGACGAATTCACAGATTGGACGGACGCCGCCGTCATCGGAACTGCAATTCCGAATCCGCCATCAGCATCACGCACCCCCCCAATGCACGGGATACACCAAAAAACACGCCGCCACGGATTCTTCGAAAGCCTACGGCGTCACGAAAGGGGAGTTCCATGCCCACTATTTCCGTACGTCCCGCACTCGCCGCATTCGCGTTGGCCACCGCTCTCGTCGGATCCATAGCCCCCGCCAACGCCCAATTCCTTGTCGACGATGCCTTCGACATTCTCTCCCCCGCCTGGACCATTCAGCGGGGCACCGCATCCATTGCCGACGGGTGGGTCCGCCTGCAGGGTGATGGCGGAATTCCCCGGGACGCGTTCGTGATGACCGGCGAAGGCTCGGACTGGACCGACTACCGCCTGGTCACACGCTTCCACTCCGATGGCGGTGGCGACAACTGGTTCAACGCCCTGATCAACTTTCGGGTCAAGGAACTGACTGGCTGGTCCGATGGCACTTGGTATGGCTTCTACATTTATCCGCCCAATTCCAACATCCCGCCGTCCGGGGGCTTCATCCTCGCCAAGAAGACCGGTATCGGTTACGAACACCTGACCCCACTGGTTTACGACCCGTCGTCACTGCTGGTTGGCGACAATCTGGTCGACATCGAGGTTCGCGGAGAGTTGATCGAACTCTGGTTGAACAGCCGGCTCGCTGCCACCTATTACGACCCGGACCCCATCCCCAGCGGCGGAATCGCCCTCGGCGCTATCTGGGAAT
>CAZYBA010000341.1:892-4012 GCA_964646105.1 uncultured Armatimonadia bacterium | reverse complement strand
GCCCGTGGTGATGTCGGCCATGGAAGAACCGTAGCCCCGCCGATGCGACGGGCGGTGTTTCCAACGATTGCGATCGAATCTGACCTGCTCCCGTGTTGGGAACCAGCTTCCCGCCGTGGCGGCCTGAATGACAATCGCTCCCGGCGGGGTCGCGGCCTCGGATCCACGCATCCGAAAGGTGAAGGCAAAGGCATCGTCAACCCCAGAAGACTAATCCTTTGAGGCCTTAAAAAAGGGGGGGCGGACCATCCCCATGCGGGTCTGCCGTTCTTCCGGATTTCGTAACACTCCGCCCCGCGGTGACGATTGGTTCGCTGTGAACCGAAATGGTGACTATTTCCCCGCGCCGTTTTCCCGACTTCGTAACCATCGGCCCCCAGGTGTCGATTCCCCGTTTGGCGGGACACAATCCCAAGGATTTTGCGGCGCAGTTTTCCGGATCGCGTCGATTCGGGTGCAGTGTGGTAGGGAGTGGGTGTCGGTTTTTCCACCGACGCTGGGAAGCATGCCATGGCGTTGACAATTCATTGGATTTCGGATCTGGACGCAGTGCTGGAGCCGACGGTGCGCTGGCTGGAGGAGCGTCCCGCCGACGCGGGCCTGTTCGACAGCGACACGGTGGTGGTGCCTACGGAGGGAACCCGCGCATGGCTGTCGGCGGAATTGGCGCTGCGCAACGGTGCGCGCGGCGGGTTCCCGGACGGTGTCGTGGCCCGGGTGGACTTCCTCCACCCCGGCGCTTTGCGTCGCCTCCTGCTTCCCGTCTCCGACCGACGGAACGATCCGTGGTCGGTGGACCGCCTGACCACGGCCGTTTTGTCGTTCCTGCCCGAATTCCCCGAACTCGATGCCCGTTCCCGCCGTGTCGGTGGCTCGCTTGTCCTGGCGCGCCGTATCGCCGACCGCTTCGATCACTACCACACGCGTCGACCGGAGATGATCCGCCGGTGGGCCTTGGGCAAGCCGCTTCTGACCCCGTGCGCCGCCGACGGCCCGGCTGGACCACAATCGATTCCCGAGTCCGAACGTTGGCAATTCGAACTGTGGCGTCTGGTTCGCGACTCCATCGGAGTGCCGAGTCCACCGGAAACAGTCCAAAAAGCGCTGGAAACCCTTCAGGACGGCAACAACGCCCCCCCGACCCATCTGCCGTCCCGTCTGTTGGTCGCGGGACTGCAATCCCTGAGTGCGTCGACCTTGGAAATCCTCGACGCGTTGTCGAAAGTCAGTGACATCGAGGCGTACCTGGTCCATCCCAGCCCTGCCTTGGGCGATCGCTGGGCGTTGGATCTTGGGCAGTTTTCGGGCACCAAGGGCCTGTTGCCGGTGCGCGTTTCGGGAGTCGGGACCGATCCGGATTTCGATCCGTTGCCGACAGCGTGGTTGCAAGGATCCCGGGAGTTGCAGTGCCTGCTTCATGCGTTCCGTGTCCGTACGGAACCGGAATTTGGACAACGTCCGCCCGCGGGAGAAACCGTGTTGCATCGGGTTCAGTCGGCGGTACGTTGCGCTGCCGCGCCGTCCCGCAATCCCCGGTCCGCCGACGACCAATCGCTGCGCATCCATCGCTGCCACAGCCTTTCCCGTCAGGTGGAGGTGCTCCATGATGCCTTGCTCCATGCGTTCCGGGAAATCCCCGGCCTGCAACCGCACGAGGTGGTGATTGTCTCGCCGCGGATACAAGAGGCGGCGACGCTTTTGGAGGCGGTTTTCGACCGGGATGTCGCGGTGGCAGGCGACCGCACCGTGCGCCTACCGTTGGTGGTCGCCGATCGTTCGCTGCGTCGGGTCAGCGACGGCGCGTCGTTCTTGGCCGATGTTCTCGACACCCTGCTCGGGCGTTGCGACATCGACGCGCTCGGCAAGGTCGCGGGATCGCCGCTGGTCTTGAAGGAGGCCGGTGTTGGCTCGGATGTGCTTTCGGTGTGGGACCGGCTGACCGAGCGCACCCGGGTGGGATGGGGTCTCGATCCTGCCCATCGTGCGGCGCACGGTCTCGACGCCAAGGACATTGTTGCGCATACCTGGTGGCAGGCATTGGAGCGATCGTTGCTCGGAGCCCTGCTCCCGGATTCCGAGCCCGAAACCGAATTGGGCGACGTGGTTCCCCTCACCGATCTGGACCCCGAGGAACTGCCGGCGGTAACCGCGTTGGTGCGGATTGTTTCCGTGGTTGCCGAACTGGAGGCGGGCACCCGCGACGGGTCCGCCCCGGCATTGCGTCCCATCCCCGATTGGTGCGACCGCTTGACAGTTGCATTGCGGAGCCTGTGCGGGATCGAGTGCGACGCGATCCGTCCGGCGCTCGACGTGTTGGACGGGTTCCGTGCGGCGTCCCTTCCCCTCGCCGGGCACGAAACAACCGCCCCGTTGTCGCCGGTGGCCTTTGCGGAGTTTGCGACCTTGTTGGAAGAGAAGCTCGAGGGGGCTCCGGGCCGCTCGCCACTGCGCACCGGAGCCATAACCGCGACATCGCTGGTTCCCCTGCGCGGGGTCCCGTTCCGGGTGGTTTGCCTGCTGGGCATCGACGACGGCACGTTCGGGGCCGGAGAGTCGGGTGGCGACGATCTGGCCGGGTTGCAGAAATTGGCCGGCGACCGCGATGTCCGTATCGATTCCCGTCGCCAGTTTCTGGACGCGATCCTCAGTGCGCGGGAACGGGTGATCATCACCTGCGATGGCCGCAGTATTGTCAACAACCAACCGGTGCCGCTGACCACCGCCTTGGCGGAGTTTGTCGACTTTGTCGAGCGTGTTGCGCCACAGGCCCAAGGGCAGTCGGCTCCGCTTGAGCTGCAGCACCCGCGTCATTCGGTCTCGACCGGGAATTTTCTGTCCGGAGAGCTTGTTTCAGAGCGGGCGTGGTCCCACGACACCCGCGCACGGGGGCTGTGCCGCGTGATTGGCAAGCCGCTTCCGGAGCGGTCGGTGTCGGACGACACCCTGTCCCGAGACATCAGCCCGGTGGTCGAACTCGCCGCCTGGGACCGTCTGGTTCGCAACCCCCTCGATGTCTTGGCCAAGGACATCCTGCGGCTGCACCTTTACGAGGAACGCGCCGATCCGGACCGCGGACTGCTCCCGTTGACCCTTGCGAATCGTCAACGGCGCAAGCTCATC
>CAZYBA010000341.1:0-778 GCA_964646105.1 uncultured Armatimonadia bacterium | reverse complement strand
GAGAGTACCGCAGAGGAACGCAAGCATTGGATCGAGATTGCCCGTCGGTTGGGCGAACTTCCGGTGGGTGCCTGTGCAGACCGCGCGGCGCGGGAACTCAATGAAACGGTCGACGCGATGCAGGGGCTGTGCGCGCAGTGGGACCTGGGAATCGAGGCGCCGCCGTTGACCGCGGTCCAATGGACGTTCGACGGGGGACGTCAGTTGGTGGGTGCGATTCCCGGGGTGGTCGCGGGTGCCGATTGGGTGCGCGCGGTTGATTTCCAATTTGCGGACGCAGAGGGGGAACGATCGGTCGGGTTGCACTTGCTGGTTTTGGCGGCGATCGGCAACCCGCTGCGCGCCGCGGTGCGGGTCCAGCCGGATCGTCGGTTCAAGGAAGGAATCACCGCGCGTCTGCTGTTTCTGGACGAAGACATCGACGCGGACGATGCGGCGGAGCGTTTGGGGATTCTGGACACCCTTTCTCGTCGTGCGTCGGTTCGGCCCTTCGCGTTTTTCGGCGACACGGTCAAGAAGATTTTCGCCGATCCGGACGAACCCGACCGTGAAGCCGGCCGGCAGGTGTTCTCGGATTTCCTGAACGATTCGTACAACGCGTGGCGCAGCGAGGTTCGCCTTTTCGGGCCGCAGGCCGACTTCGACTCCCTGTTCGATGACGAGGCGATGGAATTCTGGGGCGATTTCCAGCGAGTGATGCGTATCGACAGGGCTCCGAAGGGGGGGTGGCAAGGAAGAAAGGCACCGTCGGGAAAGAGGATGCTCTCGTGAACCCGGA
>CAZYBA010000340.1:306-4025 GCA_964646105.1 uncultured Armatimonadia bacterium | reverse complement strand
ACTCGCCGCGGGTCGTGACGTCATCCTATCCCGTGGGGAGATGGTCGAGATCGGCGGCCATTTCCGCATGCCGGATGTCATCGTGTCCTCCGGAGCCCGGATGGTGGAAGTCGGAACCACCAACCGTACCCGGGTCTCGGATTACCAAGCCGCCATCAACGAACAAACCGGCATGCTGCTCAAGTGCCACCCGAGCAACTACCAAATCGTCGGCTTCACCGAGGAAACCTCGCTGGAAGATCTGGTCGCTCTCGGTAGAGAACGAGGAGTTTCGGTTGGTGACGATTTGGGCTCGGGTGCGCTGGTCGATCTGGGACGCATCGGATTGAAAGACCCCCCGACCGTTGCCGCGCGCGTCGCAACCGGCGCCGACTTGGTCTGGTTCAGCGGGGACAAACTACTCGGAGGTCCGCAGTGCGGAATTGTCGTGGGAAACGCCGCCACGATTCAACGTCTCGCGAAACACCCGCTGATGCGTGCGTTGCGCCCGGACAAGATCACCTTGGCCGCTCTGGACGCCACCCTGCGCCTCTACCGCGACACCGATCCATGGGAATCGATTCCCGTTCTGCGCCGGTTGGCGTTGCCTGAGGACACGCTCCGCAAGCGTGCGCGCCGCCTGGCACGCCTGCTTTCAGCAGCCAAAGTACAGGGAGTCGACGCGGTTCCGATGCGCTCGGAGATTGGAGGTGGCGCTTCCCCGGGAACGACATTGCCTTCCTGGGGAATCCAACTCACCGGAAAGCCAGCCCAAGAGATGGCCCAATCCCTACGGCGGGGGGGGGCGCCCGTGATTGGCCGGGTGGAGAACAACCGCGTGCTGCTGGATCTGCGCACCGTCGATCCCTCGGAAGAACCGCTGGTCTTGCGGGCGGTGGTGGCCCTGTTCGCCGACCCGACTCGGACCTGATCGGACTGTGCGGATTGCCCGGTGCACCGGTGTTGTGCACTCGCGACTGGGCGACATGGGTGCTGCTGCACGGACTTCCCCCAATTGAAAAGCAAACAGGGACACCGACTTGCAGCGGTGTCCCCGTAAAACCGGCGTGGAAGTTCAGCGCCTTTTCAAGCGGAACATGCGTCGTCGATCGCCTTGAGCTCGTCCGCAGTCAGGTCCGGCGCGGCCAACGCGTCCAGGTTCTCGTCAAGCTGCCGAACACTCGAAGTGCCGATCAAGGCGGAGGTGACCACAGGATCGCGAAGCACCCACTTGAGCGACATGCCTGCCAGGCTTTGTCCGCGTGCCTCGGCCACCTTGGCCAGCGCACGCAGTTTCGGCAGTTGACGTTCGACCTCGGCGGTGGAGAGGGCACCGTGCGATTTGGCGGCGCGGCTGTCCGCGGGAACTTCCGCCAGGTACCGGTTCGTCAGCAACCCTTGCGCCAACGGACAGAACGCGATGCATCCTACTCCTTCGGATCTGAGGATGTCGGTGACTCCTTCTTCGATCCAGCGGTTGAGAATGTTGTAGGCCGGCTGGTGGATCAAGCAGGGAGTGCCCAGAGACTTTAAGATTCGTGTCGCCTCTGCGGTCTGCGCGGCGTTGTAACTTGAAATCCCGACATAGAGGGCTTTTCCGGAGCGAACAATCTGGTCGAGCGCTCCCATGGTTTCCTCGAGCGGGGTTTCCGGGTCGGGACGGTGGGAGTAGAAAATGTCGACGTAATCCAGTCCCATGCGCCGGAGGCTTTGGTCCAGGCTGGCGACCAGATACTTGCGCGAGCCCCATTCTCCGTAGGGGCCGGGCCACATGTAGTAGCCCGCCTTGCTCGAGATGATCAGTTCATCTCGGTAGGGCTTCAGATCCAGCGCCAACATTTTCCCGAAGTTTTCTTCAGCGGAACCGGGCGGGGGACCGTAGTTGTTGGCCAGGTCAAAATGCGTGACACCGCGGTCGAACGCCCGGCGCACCATGGCACGGCCGATTTCGAAGGTGTCGACGCCACCGAAGTTGTGCCAGAGGCCGAGGGAAATCTCGGGCAGACGGATCCCACTGCGCCCGCAGCGACGGTATGGAACCGCGGCGTAGCGCCCCGGATCAGCGACATAACTCATGACTCGTTCCTCCAGATCAGCGGGTTGATCACCGGATTGTCCAACCGGTCGCCGATCGCCAGTTTCTCGAAGTATTCGGTCGGCAGGACGTTCTGCTGACCGTTGAATGTGGACCCTTCGGGCATGTAAGCGCAGGTCATGGCACGACGGGGTTTGTTGGTCATGTTCGCACCGGCTCCATGTGCGGTCAGGCCGTTGTGGAACACCGCCGATCCCGCCGGGCACGGGCAGGCCACCGGCTCGATGCTGCGCCATTCCGGGTAGATCTTGAACAAATCCGATTGATTGGTGCCGATACCGGCGTTTTCGTGACGAGCGAGCTTGTGTGTACCCGGCAAGTACCACATGCATCCGTTGCCGAGTGTTGCGTCGTCGAGGGCCACCCAGATGGACACGCTGTCGAATGACGTGAACGACCAGTAGGGGTTGTCGAGATGCCAGGCGGTGGGATTGCCGAACGGTGGCTTGAACAGGGCTTGGTCGTGCCAGATACGGATTCCGTCGACACCCGCCAACGTTCCCGCGAGGCGTCCCAGTCGTACATCGTGCATCAGGGACCGCATGCCGGGATGGGTGTCGGCCAACTTGAGGCACTGGGTGAAGACCTGGGCGTAATAGGCGTCCGGATCCGCCTGGTTGTTCAGGTTGCCGAAGCCGAGTCCGGACTCTAGCCGCTGATCGACGGCTTCCTGGGTCCACTGCCGCCAAGTATCGAGTTCGGGACTATCAAGAAATCCCTCGATAACCAGAAAGCCGTTGTCCTGATAAAAACGTACCTGCTCGGCATTGAGCGTGTCACGCACTCAGTGGGTACCTCCGCCGAGCCCGGGAAGCGTCGGCAGTTCGGGTTCCACCTCCTTGAAGCCCTCGGGAACCGCAAACAAGGAATCGGCAAGGGCATCTTCCGAAACGGAGACAGTCTCGATCTTCAAGAGCAAGGGTTTTTCCGGAATACCCGGCAGCGGCATCTCCGACTGGAACCGGATGCGCACGAGGTTGTAGAGCGGGAACCCCTTGATCTCCATCATTTTGTTTCGCAACGTTTCCATGCCGGGCACGATGCCGGTCATACCCGCCGGCAACAGGGAGAAGCCCATTCCTTGGGTCTTCATGTCGAAATTGAGTTCCTCCGCGGCCCAATGTTCGCTGTCGATGGCGATCTTGATCAACGGACCGTCGGATGTCGGCAGCGGAAGCCCCGATCCCTCCTTGACCGACATTGCTATCGTGAAATTACCCTTGTAAACACGGGCGTCACGCCCGGCCACCGGCTTCTTTAAGTCGGTGGGCTTCACCGCTCCGTCCATCTTGATGTCGAGCATGTCCGCGAACGGCATCGCCTGGGACGCCATCTCGGTCATCTTTTGGGTGGAATACGTCTTCGATTTCGTATCGATCGTGATGACCGTCCCCGCATCGTTGTCGGTGATCACGACCCGCTTGCCGTCTTCCACCCGAACTTTGCCACCCTTGTAATAGGTCGTGGATATCTGGGAATCGTCGGGCTTCTTGTCCTTTGCTGCTGCGGGCGCGGACGGCTTCGCCACTTTTGAACTCTTTGCCGTGCCGGGTTTCTTCGCGGATTTGCCGGTGGGCTTGCTGGATTTCGGGGCAACGACCGGAGCGGGAGCCTCGGGAGTCATCCCCGGCAAAGCGAGTCCGCT
>CAZYBA010000340.1:0-296 GCA_964646105.1 uncultured Armatimonadia bacterium | reverse complement strand
CGACAAGCGGTAGCAACGCCAACGAAAGAGCGGCTAGACCGGTACGGGAAACGTGGGAAAGTTTCATGGGAAGTCTCCTGCTGGGTATTCTCTGGATTCCGTTGGTCCACATTCAACGGGGTGTGCAAGTGGTTTGCCAACGGGAAAAACGGCATCTTCAGGGATTCGTCGGAACTCCTGACCAGACAATCGGATTGATCGGGCTTGCGGCGAGGTCTCCCGGCTCGAGTCCGGGGAAGCACATCCGCATGTCATTGGCGCGCTGCGGACTGTCGGGCTCGCAAATCCGGGCACCG
>CAZYBA010000339.1:290-4035 GCA_964646105.1 uncultured Armatimonadia bacterium | reverse complement strand
TGCCCAGACTCTTTGTCGTCGCCGGGGTACTGTTGACATTGTTCGGACTGCTGGTCAGCCGGATGTGGTACCTGCAGTTGGTTCGCGGCGGATATTACCGGGAACGTGCCGAACTCAATCAATTGCGGCGCACCCGTTCGATTCCACCGCGCGGCGATATTGTTGATCGCAACGGCATCGTTTTGGCGACGAATTCCGCCCGCTTTGCGGTTTATGTTGTTCCCGCACAGCTCCCGAAACTTCCGAAGCTCCCCAAGCGAACGAAAACCAAGGGTCCTCCGGTCATTCATCCGGTCCTGATCCGACTCGCCGAACTCATCGGTCAACGCCCGGAAGCGTTGGCGGAGTCGCTGCAGCGCAACGCGGGTCCGGCGGCGGAACCCGCGTTGGTTGCCACCCCGATCACTCAGACCGCCGTATCCGTTATTGCGGAGAACATGGATTCGTTACCCGGAGTTTCGGTCCAGATGGAGCCGGTGCGGCGCTACCCGTTGGTAGGTACCGCCGGGCATGTGCTCGGGTACACCCAGCCGGTCAGCCGAACGGATCTCGAGGATCCGGATATTCGACGCCGGTATCGCAATACGGACTGGATCGGCCGCAGTGGCCTTGAACGTCAGTACGATGTGTTGTTGTCGGGAACCCCCGGGGAGAACTCCTACGAGGTCGATCGCCAGGGGAGTGGCCTTCGGATGGTCTCGTCGGTTGAGCCCCGTCCCGGCGCGACACTGCAGTTGACATTGGATGTCGAGCTTCAGAAGGTGGCCGAGGCTGCGCTTGGCAAGCGCAAGGGAGCCGCGGTGGTATTGGACCCGCGCAGTGGCGACGTCTTGGTCTTCGCGTCGACGCCCACCTACGACCCCAACCTGTGGTCTGTACGTCCGCTGCCCCGTCCGCTCTACGAGTCCAGAATCCGTCCTTTCGCCACCAACCAGGCGTTGCAGGCACAACTTCCGCCCGGATCTACCATGAAGATCATCACGGCAGTCGCCGGGATCGAATCCGGAAAACTCGGTCCTTACACATCGGTGCGGTGCGACGGCGGCCTCAAACTCGGAAAACGGGCACGCCTGGGCTGCACCGGCCACCATGGATGGACCAGCCTTTACCCCGCCTTCGGGGCGTCCTGCAATGCCTATTTCGGCCAGGCCGGGATCTGGATCGGTCAGGAAAATTTGGCGAAATGGGCGTCTGCGTTCGGTTTGGGCGAGCGCACCGGCATCGATGTCCCGGGGGAACAGGACGGAAATGTCGACGGCCCACGAACTCAGGAGGCCATTTATCGACGTTACAACCAAGAGTGGACAGGCTGGCACCATGGCGACAGTGCGAACATGGCGATCGGTCAGGGAGGAATGTTGGTCACTCCGTTGCAAATGGCGGTGGCCGTCGCCGCCACCGCCAATGGTGGACGACGGATTGTTCCACGATTGGTCCGCTCCGCCCTCTTGCCCAGTGGCAAGTCATGGCAGGCTCCGGTGAGTGCGTCGTCGGTGTTGCCAATGACCGATCGAACCCGTGAAATGCTGGCCAAATCCATGCAGGGGGTTGTCGAATCCGCCAACGGCACGGCGGTTTCGGCCCGTCTTCCGGGTATTGAGATACGTGGCAAGACCGGTTCCGCGGAATCGCGCGGCAAACGGAGTCCAACCCATGCGTGGTTTGTCTGCACGGCCGGCCGACGCGGGGCGCAGCCCGAACTGGCGATCGCGGTGTGGATCGATGCCGGGGGCAAACAGCTTCACGGTGGCAGCCATGCCGCGCCGGTTGCTCGGAAACTGATCGCCCGGTATTTCGGGATTCCCGATCAGGGGACTTTGGTTGCTGGTACGGTTGCCGATTGATCCAGGGAAGCACGGCGGGATCGCGAGGAACGTTGGATGAAATTTGTTGAGCGCGATCCGTGGTTGGAGCCGTTCCGGGATCGCATCGAGGAACGTCGCGAGCGATACAGGCAATGGGAATCGGGCTTGCCGGACCCCGATGCGTTGCTGGGAGTGATTTCACAAGGACATCGTTGGTTCGGGTTTCAATCGGAATCGCCCGACTCGATTGTCTACCGGGAATGGGCACCGGGGGCGGACCGACTTTCGTTGCTTGGGGATTTCAATGGTTGGAATCCCGACTCCCATCCGATGGAGCGGGGCGCCAACGGTGTGTGGTTCATCCGGATTCCGACCAGTTCGTGGGGTGGCACCGGCCGAATCAAGGTTCGCGTCGACTCTGCAGACCCAAGTCGCGACCGTGTCCCGGCGTGGATCCGGCAGGTTGAACAGGACAGCCACGGCGACGTCGTCGGAATTGTCTCACATCCGACGCCACCGCCCAGGCCGTTGACGATTGACCAACGGACCCGGGCTCCGCGTATCTACGAGGCCCATGTCGGGATTGCCACCGAGGAAGGAAGCATCGGGACCTGGAGCCGGTTTTCGGACGAGCATCTTCGTCGTATTGTCGATCTGGGTTACAACACACTCCAGCTGATGGCGGTCCACGAGCACCCGTATTTCGCCAGTTTCGGCTACCATGTCAGTTCCTTTTTCGCGCCTTCGTCGCGGTTTGGAACACCCGCCGACCTGAAACGTCTGGTCGACAGGGCGCATGGGTTGGGGCTGGCGGTCTGGATGGATGTCGTGCACAGCCACGCGGTCAGCAATGTGCGCGAGGGCCTCAATCGATTCGATGGCACCGGGGGGCAGTATTTCCACGACGGACCTCGAGGCTTCCACTCCCTCTGGGACTCGCGCCTTTTCCATTACGGCAAGCCTGAGGTACAGCATTTCCTGCTCTCGAACCTGCGGTATTGGATCGAAGAGTTCGGCTTCGACGGTTTCCGTTTCGACGGCGTGACGTCCATGCTGTACCGCGACCATGGAATCGGACGGACTTTCGGCGATTATCCGACCTACTTCGGGGAGTTGGTGGATGACGATGCGGTCTTGTACCTGCAGGCTGCGAACACACTCTGCCATCGATTGCGGCCCGATTTCGTGACCGTGGCCGAGGATGTGAGCGGGATGCCGGGGCTTGCCCGTCCCGTCGAGGAAGGCGGTCTCGGATTTGACTATCGACTGGCGATGGGGGTGCCGGACGCGTGGATCCGTTGGGTTCGTCACCGGCGCGACGAAGATTGGGATGTCGCCGAGATTGCGACCGAACTGACGCGTCGACGCCCGGATGAGCTCCATGTCGGGTATGCGGAGAGTCACGACCAGTGCATCGTTGGCGATCAGGCGCTTGCGTTCCGATTGATGGGAGCGTCGATGTACTCCGACATGGCCCGCGACAGCGACAGTATTGTGGTCGACCGGGGCGTTGCACTGCACAAGTTGATTCGCCTGTTGACGTTTACGCTTTCCGGGGACGCTTGGCTGAATTTCATGGGCAACGAGTTTGGGCATCCTGAGTGGGTGGATCTGCCGCGCGAAGGAAATGGTTGGTCGATGCACTATGCGCGCCGCCAGTGGTCGCTCTCCACCAATCCGGAATTACGTTACCGGGGCCTGCTTGAATTCGATCAGGCATTGATGCAACTCGATGAAAGTCTGGACTTGCTTCAGGGGGGCATGCCTCGGGTTGTGATGGCCGATTCGGCCCGGCAAATCCTGGTGGCGATCCGCGGCAGTGCCACATTGGTGGTGAATATGTCGCCGGTGACGTCGTACGAGGGGCTGGTCGTTCCCGTGGCGACCGCGTCAGACCAGTCGATCGTCCTGAATTCGGACGACAGCCGGTTTGACGGTCA
>CAZYBA010000339.1:0-280 GCA_964646105.1 uncultured Armatimonadia bacterium | reverse complement strand
GCGGAGCAAATCCCGCCGGATTTGCTTGGTTTCCCGGTGAAGACAAAACCCCGTCGATTCGGGTGTATGTTCCGAACCGGACGGGGCTGGTGTTGTCTGGGAAAAGGTAGGAGTGGCTACGGAGGTCAGTCGTCGAGCATCAAGCTGGTGGGATCCTCGATCAGTTCCTTGATCCGGACCAGGAATCGCACGGCAGTGCTGCCGTCGATGATCCGATGGTCGTAGGATAGTGCGATGTTCATCATCGGTCGGACCACGATTTGTCCGGCGACCACTACCG
>CAZYBA010000338.1:3728-4036 GCA_964646105.1 uncultured Armatimonadia bacterium | reverse complement strand
GGAAATCTGGGCCCGTCCGTTGGTGATCGGCTCGTTGATGTTCGGAGCCATGAGGATCCGACCGTCCAGGTAGATCATCAGAACTTCGTTGGTGTGGTCGCGCGTGAATCGGGAGAACTTGTCGCGGCCGACCTCGGAAAACTCCAACTCAACGAGTCCACCGCTTCCACCGGGGCTGAAGTTCGCCTTGGCCATACCCGGCTGCAAGTCCGAACCGTCCATCTCCTTGACTGCATCGGACAGAAACGCGTCGAAGCGGCGCAACTCGTCGGCGAGTCCTTCCAACTGACCTGCGTCGGCGGGAAGTA
>CAZYBA010000338.1:0-3718 GCA_964646105.1 uncultured Armatimonadia bacterium | reverse complement strand
TTGACCGTCGTGGCACCTGCTGCCGCGCCCAAGGTTTCGAGCGGACTCGGCAACGGGGTGTCGGTCGCCTTGGACGCATCCCGCTCCGCCGCGTCCATGAAGCCACGCAGGGCGAGGTTGATGTGGAAGCGGTCGCGGAAAGACTTGTTGTCGTTGCGGTCCGTGATTGCGTAGCTCTCGCGGGCACCACCGTCCACCTTCGGTTCGATCTGGTATCGGCCGAGAGGATTCCGCTGGGTCATCCAGTCCGGAGAGTAGTAGAACTCGAGTTGAGCGGTCCGCTGCAGTTGCTCGATGATGTCCTGGTTGTTCTTAACAGCCGGGATTTCGACGACAAACTGGTGATCACCCTTGGGAGTGATCACGGGTTCCGCCACACCGTTGGAGTTGACCCGGTTCTCGATCGTACGCAAGACCGCTTGCCGAGTGTCGTCGGTCCAGCGCTGGTCTTTGGGAAGACGCGCGATTTCCGCCTCCAAGACCACACGGGCACCCCCTTGGATGTCCAGGCCAAGGCGCGGCGCTACCTTGCGCGCAAACGCATTGTTCGGGGCGACCACAGGGGCGAGAACGACGGTGATCGAGGCGACGACGAGGATTGCGACTAGCGCGACAAGCTGTTGGGGCTTCATGGATTTATGCCGGTTTATCTGCCCGATTCGGGCTCTCGGATTATATGGGACCGGGACAACCCCCCGCAAACACGCCGGGTACCACGATTGCATGACATTTCCCCGGCCCGTCGCTGTGTCCGTCGACTGAGGTGGCCAGCCCGCGCAACGGTACAATGGCCCATGCCTGCCGACCATGTCACCCGCTGGGCTGTTGCCGCAGGTTGCGCGGTGCTGCTCGGATGCAATCGGCGCAAGCGCTCGCCCGAGAAAGAGTCCCCGAAGCCGACCGACGGATCTCGCGGTTTCGACGCACAGACGGGATCTTTCGAGGCAGTGATCCCTGACGACCGCGGGAGGATTTGGGTGACCGTGCGCGGTACCGAGGCGCGTGTTTCCGACGGCGGCGCTGGTGGCCAGGGCGCGGGGCTGGTGAAGGGGACGGAGGCGATTCTTCACCGTGGCGGTATTGCGTCGCTCCGGATCGATGCTCCGCATCTGGTGGCCGACCGGCGGAAACGACGTGTGGAGGCGTCCGGGAGAGTGCGCGCGAAGTCGCTCACCGCGGGACGGACCACCGCGCTGGAAGCCGACCGGATGCGATGGGACGACGCCCAGGGGGTCTTGACCGGCGAAGGGGACGTCTTGCTGACCCAGGACAACACTGCAAAGGTACCTGCCCGACGATTTCGCAGCGACGCCGGAATGACGCGGGTGCAACTCGACTTCGGACCCGAACCGGCGTCAGGACAATGGTGATTTCACGATGAAGGTGCTTCCGCTCATCCCGTTTGTTGTTCTTGGAACCGCTTACGCCGCTTTGGCGCAACCCCCGGCATTTACGGCTCCGCCCAGCGACAAATCCGCGCGCAAAGCGTTGGTGCTGGGCACATTCACCGTGTCGAACCCCAACGGGACGTTGGTCGCGGACTACAAAGACCCGAAACGTCCGGTCTACACGCTACGCGGACCGAAACTTGCCCTGCGCAGCAAGGCTCTCGACATGGATGTCCGGTCTGTACGGATGATTCTGGCCGGCCGTATGGTTGTCGAAGGAATCGCCGAAGGCCCGGTGCGTATCGTCTTGAAGCAGGACGACGGCACGGAGACCCTGCTCTGCGACAAGGCGACCTGGGCCGCGCCACCGAAGGGTAGCGAAGGTCTGCTGCTTCTCTCGGGAAACATCCACTGGCCCCATACCGGTCCCGATGTGGAAGGTCCGGCGGAGATGACCGGGTCGACAGCCCGGATCACCTTGCGCGGAGCCGGGGAGGGACCCCTGATCGAGCTGGACAATGGAATCCTGAACGCCACCCCGAAGGAACGTCCGCGAACCCCACCGACCGGAAAGCTGCCGGTGCCGGGAAAATGACACCCTCCGGGGAACGTCCGGAACCCACCGAATCCGCCCCGGCACACGGGACCGGACGTCGTGTCTGCGCGGATCGATTGGTCAAGGCCTACCGGGGACGGCGTGTGGTGGACTCCGTCTCGGTCGAGTTTGGTCAGGGGGAGATAGTTGGACTCCTCGGTCCCAACGGAGCCGGTAAATCCACCACGTTCTACATGATTGTCGGGCTGGTACGCCCCGACAGCGGTGCGGTCCGCGTCGACGGCACCGACATCAGCCGCCTGCCGATGTACCGGCGCGCCCGGCTCGGCATCGGCTACCTGGCCCAGGAAGCAAGCGTCTTCCGCAAACTTTCCGTCTTGGAGAACGTGCTCTTGGTGTTGGAAGCGACCGGATGCCCGGCGTCGCAACGCAAGGACAAGGCCATGGCGCTGCTGGACGAACTCGGCATCGGAACCAAGGCCCCGCTGCGTGGCGCCAATCTCTCCGGTGGGGAGCGACGGCGGGTCGAGATCGCACGGGCCCTCGCCGCCGATCCGTCGTTCCTGCTACTCGACGAACCGTTCGCCGGCATCGATCCCCGGGCCATCGAGGACATTCAGGAGGTGGTCCGTCACCTGCGCGACCGCGGCCTGGGAATCCTGATCACCGACCACAACGCCGCTGCGACACTCGAACTGACCGACCGGACCTACGTCATCGTCGATGGAAAGGTCATTCGGGAAGGAACCCCCAAGGAGGTTTCCGACGATCCGGTGGTGCGCAAATACTATCTCGGTGAGAACTTTCGGCGCTGACCATGGCTCGTGTCGACCGCGTGGTGCTTGCCGAATTACTGGGACCGTTCCTGGGTGGAGTGGGGCTTTTTACGACGCTTTTCTTCGCGGCGGACGGGCTGCAGCGCATCACCGAGTATGTCCAGCGCGGTGAATCGATTGTCACGATCCTGAAGGTGGTCGGATACAGTCTGCCGACTCTCCTGCCGTTCACGGTGCCGATGTCGATGCTGCTGGGGGCGCTTCTGGCGTTCACCCGCCTTTCCGGCGATTCGGAGCTGGTGGCGATGCAAGCCGCAGGCATTCCATTCCCGCGCATTGTCCTGCCGGCTGCGTTGCTCGCGTTGGGGCTGGCAATTCCGATGATGCAACTCAACCAACGTGAAGTTCCCCGCATTGCCGCACTCCGTCAGGCCGCCATCGACGAGGCGCGGGGGAACGGTTCCCGCCGGGCTGGCTACGACGCGTTCGATGTCGCCGTCAATCAGGAAAACAATCGGCGTTTGGTAGTCCACGCGGAAGGGGGAGTTCGATTCGAAGCCGGCGGGGCCGCGGTCCTGAGCGGGGTTCAGGCGACGCTCTGGGAGGGTGATTCGCCGATCACGACGGTTGCCGCCCGCACCGCGCGCTGGAAAATCGGCACCCGCAACTGGACTCTCGGCGACGGTGTCACGTCGTTCGACCACCGCAGTCTGATTGGAATGCGCTCTCCGGACTCGCGCCTTCGCGAGCTCGAGGTGGGGACCCCCGATGAACTCCGGACGCTGAGCCGACCCGTGATAGAGGTGGTTTCCGACCGGCTGTGGCAACGGGCGCGGTTTCGTCGCTCCACAGGCGACGAGGCCGGCGCTCGCGAAGCCGAAGTCGAAATCGCCAAACGGTATGCGTTCCCCTTCGCCACCGTAGTCTTCGTCATGATCGGGGCACCGCTTGGCATACAACCGAGGCGCTCCGGGAAAGGGGTCGGTTTCGGGATCTCG
>CAZYBA010000337.1:0-4050 GCA_964646105.1 uncultured Armatimonadia bacterium | reverse complement strand
ACGCAAAATGGCCGGGCTTGGCGCCATCCAAGTTGGAAGGTCCGGGCGACCTGAGGGTCACCACCGACTACCGGGCTGTATTGTCCGATGCGGTCACCATGCTGTGGCCGGTCGGCCGCCCGGATTCGTTGTTCCCCGGATTGCGGTCAACGCGAACCGGGATTTTCGGCTGACTGTCAACCAGCGTTCTCGGGATGGTCCGCGGCGCAAGTCCACGCCCGTGTCGGTCGCGCATCCCGATTCACCCGAGTCAGATTTTCGGAAACAAGGGACCGTCGAGTGTTTCTCCCGGTGTCAGGCCCAGCGGATCGGTGACCACATGCCCGCGGCCGTCGTATACCGTCTCGGCATCGGTGAATATCACAATGTGGGCGACCCTGGCCAAGTCGGTTTGATTGGGAGTCGCCATATGGGCGCAGCGTCCGTGGTGGAACGTGCAGTCCCCCGCCTTGAGAGCGATGGTGGTGCGCGGAGCCCATTCCATTTCCGGACATATCTCAAACAGGCTGCGCGGATCGTTCAGTTGCTGGGCCGAAAGGTCGGTGCGCCTGTGCGAACCGGAAATGAAAGTCATCGGGCCGCGTTCGACCGGCGTGTCCTGCAGGGCGATCCAAGCGGAGATCGGCCGGACTGCGTTGGCGTGGGGCCAGTACGGTTGATCTTGATGAAACTCGGTGGGCGCTTGGTTGAACGGTTCCTTGATCAGGATTTGATCGTGCCAGAGCCGTAGCGGGCCGCCGGCGAGCAGGGACGCCAGAGCGTGCAGACGCGGATGCAGTGTCAACGCTCGCATTCCCTCGTGAGCCGTCCAGACGTTGACGTATTGGGAAAAGACAGCCCCTTGGCTGAGCGCTTTCACCGTGCGGGTGCAATCCAGGGCTTGTTCCCGAAACGAAGCGGCTTCGTCCGAGCTCAGCAACCCGCGAACCGCGACAAAGCCGTGGTCACGAAAAGTCGCGATGGCACGATCGTCAGGCTGCCCGGCACTCATTTCAAACGGACTCATTGCAGTGGTTTCCCTAGGTGAACCCGATCGAACCAGTCGAAAACGTCGTCCATGGCGGCCTGGACGACCCCGAGGTGCTCGATGGCCGGGTATTCGACCCAGCGGGAGCGTGCGCCGGCGGCCTTGGCACTGGCCTCAAGCGCCTTGGCGCCGGGCTTCCCGAAATCGGCCTCGCCCGCCCCGACCAGGAAAGGAACGTCCTTCCATGCGTCCGGTCGATTGACACGTCCTCCACCGCCGAGGAGCGCCACGGCGGCGACTCGTCCGGGGGCCGCCTGGACTCCCATCGCCCCGGCCATGGCGCCCATGGAATGTCCTGTGAGAAATACCCGTTTGGTGTCCACCGGAGTCAGGGTGGCGACGGCATCGGTGACCGCGGACGGCAATGCCGACCCGGTTCGCGGCGCGACCAGCAACCAACCGCGCTGTCGACACATTTCGACAATCCGCCCCGCCCCGTACGCCTCGAAGTAGAGATTTTCGGACCCGCCCGCGCCATGCAGCGCAACCACCAGCGGTCTGGGGCGTTCGGGACCATCGGGAATGTAGAGACGAACCGGGGTGCCATTGCCCGCATCCAGAACCAACCGCCAATCGCCGGGTTTGTCGGCGACTTGCCCACCCGGGCGCGCGGCGCGCTCCGCACGTTCGAGCCACAATCCATAATCGGGCTCGCTTTCGGGGCATTTTCCCGTCAGCGCAAAGTCCATCCCGGCAACCGTGTCGGCGATGGTGCGGTCCCGGGTGGACTTTCCAGCCGGATGGCGGCGCAGGGTTTCGAGGCGGCGTTCCAGATTGGGAATCGCCTGCACAGGCGAGCGCCATTCGTCCACCACCTTGCCGGCAATCCGCAGTCGCACAGGTTCCGGTTTGAGATTCGCGGGTACTTCGAACACCGCGGGGAGTCGTTCGACAGGAATGCGCCGGCTACCGATCTCAAGTACGGTACCGGGAGGGACTGAGGTTGCCGCGGCGGCGGTGAAGGCCACCAAACGTCCTGCAATCGGTTTCGAACCTGCTGTCACCAACCGTCGTTCCGGGAGGAGCGCGAGTCCGGCAGCCCATTGCTGCGCCGGGTCTGATTTCCCGGCAATGGCAAACCGGGCCGCGTCGAGTTGTTCCGCAACCCTTTCGAACCTGCCGCTGAAAAAGCCTCCCACCGCCGCCTGCAAAGGTCCCAATGCCGCCTTGCGTGCGGAGGGATCGTCGATGCGGCGCTGGAACTCGGATTCAAAGAGCTTGACCCGGCGCCCCATTTCAAATCGCGCAATGTCGGCAGAGAGAGTTTCTATTCGCGGCATGGTTTGGTTCCTACAGGCGCGGTTGCGGAGGCTTCACGGGCGGCAGCGACGTCAGGGCGCCGACGGCCTTGGTCCGTCGGGCGTAGAGTTTGCCGCCTACGGTGGTGAACAGCGTAGACCGGTCCGCTCCTGCGAACGCCAGCGAACCGGCCGTGCCGGCCACGGGTGCGAGCACGATTCCGTTGACGCGCCCTGCCTGATCCAGCATCTGGATCCCGAGATGGCTCGACACATACAGCCAGCCGTTCTGGTCGACTGCCATCGCCGATGCGCCAGTGCCTGGATCGGCATACGGCGCGGCGATGTCATGGTAGTGCTGACGATCGCCGAGGGTTCCGTCTGGACGAATCCGGAGCGAAAGACCGTATTTGCCGGTCGCCGGATCGGGCGCGACCAAGAGCAAGGATTGGTCGGGGACCAGGCAAAGTGATCGCGCACCCGGCAGACCATTGTCGACAACAGCCCGTTTGCCGTCCGGTCCGATCCGCCAGATACGCCCGGACCCCTCTTCGAGAACGTAAGTCCCACCGGACTGGTGCGGCGCAACCGCTACCGCTCGCAGGCCACGCGCAATCGATTTCTCCTTGCCGTCCACACTCCATCGCACGACTTGTTTTTTGGTGGGCACTGCGGCGACAAGGGATCCATCGGCAGCCGCGGCAATGTGCGCGACCCGCCCGGTATCGCGTCGTAGAACTTGATTGTCGGCGACCCGCCAGAGAACACCGTCCCCGACCGCCACCAGCGTGCCGTCGGCAAGGGTTGCCAATGCGTCAACGGTGCGGGGCGTTTCGATCGGTTTCCAGCCCTCGCCCGCGAGCAGGCATTGCTGGAAAACCGGTTGACGTCCATTGGCGCCTCCGGTGGGCAGCGGATCCGGGCGGAACAGCCATTTGAGCGCCTCGGGAAGGACAGCGGACGCCTGGCGACCATCGTGCCCCCCGGGCCCCGTCACGTAGCGGAGGTCATAGCCGGCGAACCGGAGCGCGGCCACTACGTCCTCGTTGCCGATTGGCCAGGACCCGGAATAGATATCCTGATCGTTGGTTCCCTCTTGCAGGTAAATCCGCAGAGGCTTGGGCTCGGTCTTGCGCAGCAAGGTGGGATATCCGTGCCCGCCGCGCAGATCGGTGAAACTGGAGATGAAGCCGAGTACCTTTCCGAAGTAGTCGGGGCGGTTCCAAGCCGCGGTGAACGCGGCGATTCCACCGGACGAAGCGCCGCCGATGACATGGTTCGCCGGGTTGGGGTCGACCTGTACCCCGGCGCGTCGCAACGCCTCGGGAACAAGTTCGTCGATGAGAAACCGTGCGTAGCGACCATCGATGCCGTCGTACTCGACACTGCGGTTGTAGCGCGGCAACTGCTTGCTGTTGTCACCGGCCGGCACGACACCTGGATTGACCAGAACCGCGACACACGGGGGCATGTCGCCGGCAGCGATCAGGTTGTCGAGGACGGTGGGCAGGCGGTAGCCGCCGTTGCGATCCGCGAAACCACCTCCGTCCTGAAAGACAAGCAGGCCGGGCTTGCGCGTGGAACTCGTATTTGCCGGCACGTATACCCAGACATCGCGCCGGGTTCCCGGGAATTCCTTGGAATTTTCAAAAACGAATTGCAAGACCCGGCCTTGGGGGACACCGGCCTTGGCAAACGAATCGGGTGTCAGTTGGAATTCACTCTGGGAACGCACCGGGCCACCGGCGCACAGGACCTGGTGCGCAGCGGGGCCAACCTGTCCAG
>CAZYBA010000336.1:0-4061 GCA_964646105.1 uncultured Armatimonadia bacterium | reverse complement strand
TTCTACCGACCGCCGGATCCCGGACCGGCACATGGTCCGGGTCCCGAACCCTCCCAACCGAGTCCGCGCGGTGCATTCGCCAGACAAACCCCAAGTTCCGTTTTCACAGGATGCCTGTGGTAAAACCGGACCGATGTCCGCTCCCCTGTTCCGGTTCGCCACCGCCTCCGTCATGGCGCTGATCGTCGCAGCCCCGCTTCTTGCCGCCCCCCCGGCCCTCACCCTCGAGGATCTGTTTCCCGACAAGCCGCTGGCAGGGCGACCCGCCCGGGCGCTCGCTTGGTCCCACGACGACCGCTACCTGGCTTATCTCTGGAACCCGTACGAAGCCGACGTTCGCAACCCGGGCGGCGCCGACATTTGGATCTGGGACCGCAACGACGGTTCGACACGGCGCCTGACGTCACTCGAAACCTTCACACCCTTCGATCGGGATGTCCCGAAGGTTCAGGAAGCCGTTGCCAAGGAAAAGGCGGAATCGCAACGACGCAAAGGGCTGTCGGAAGCCGAACGCAAGGCTCTGGTCGAGGACGACCGTCGCAAGGCGGCGCAGGGTGGCGAACAGAAGCCTTCCTACGCCGGAATCGGCGAGTTCGAATGGGCGCGCAAGTCGCACGAGCTTCTGTTCACCTACCGCGGGGATGTTTACCGACTGAAAGTCGCAAGCGGATCGAAGCCCCAGCGTGTCACCCGCACCCGAGACACCGAGAGCGGTATTGTTTGGAGCAAGGACGACCAGGCGTTCTTTTTCCGACGCGCCGAGGGCATCTACCGGGCCGCGTTCGCAGGCGGTGGAGAAATCCAGCTGAACCCCGAGCTGCCGTCTGGATTGCGGCTGTTCTCGTGGAAATTGTCGCCGGACGAAGGCCGGATGCTGTTGCTGGGAAGCCGGCGCGCGGGGGCACCCGCCCGTGCGGTCAGCTACCTGACGTACCGCGATCGTTTTGCCCAGGCGAAAACGGCCGAACGCGACGTGGCCGATGATCCGGACGCAACCGAAACGGTTGTCTACTGCGTCGATCTCGAAGCCGAAGCGGCGGAGCCTCCGCGCGGTGACGGCAAGCCGTGGGAGATTGTCCGCAAGAACGCCGGAGAGGCCGGCGACATCGCCATCGCCGAGGAGCCGTTCAGCGCCGATGGCAAACATTTCACGTTGGCGGTTTGGAAACGCGACAAGAAGGACCTGCGGGTCTTGGTCGGCGACATTGCCGAGCGGAAGGTGCGCACGGTGTTGACCGACACCGCGGACGGGGAGCATCGCAGTCCGTCCCTGGCCGATCCCTTCTTCTCCCCCGACGGCAGCACGATTTGCGTCCTGCTTGAAAAGAGCGGCTACCGGCATGCGTGGCTGATCAACCCCAAATCCGAAGGCGCGACCCAGTTGACCCGCGGCGACTTCGAGGTGTATCCGCTCCGGTTCGCCAAGGACGGCAAGCGTCTGCTGGTGCGTTCGTCGAAAGAGGATCCGGCCCGCATGGAGCCGTTCACGGTGGATGTCGCGGACGGTTCGATGGCACCTGCCGCTCGGTCCGCAGGGCAATGGTCGGCGATCGAGTGGGCGGGGGACGGCACCCGGGTGGCGGGTGTGCGTGCGCACTGGGACGGCATGCCGGAACTTGAGGTTCACGACAAGGAAGGGCGCGCCCGGGTACTGACACAAAGCCACGCCGAATCGGCCTGGGCCACCATCGGACGCGTGGTTCCGCGCAAGTTCCAGTTCACCAACCGCCACGGCCAGACGGTGCACGGAACCCTGATGGTGCCGTCCACGGCGGCCCCCGGCGAGAAACGCCCGTTGTTGGTCTATGTCTACGGCGGTCCGCTCGGCGAGGACCATCAGGTCAAACAGGGATCCATCGACCGTTTCGGTACCTACTGCGCGGAGACGCTGGGGTACTACTACGCAGTCATCGACCCGCGTGGCAATTCAGGCTACGGCGCGGTGTTCGGCAAGGCGAACTACGGTCAGCCCGGTGTCGCGCAGGTGGAGGACCTGGTGGACGGAGTCCGGCATCTGGTGGCGGGACACGGAATCGACCCGCTCAAGGTCGGCATCCACGGATGGAGCTTCGGTGGATTTCAGACGCAGATGTGCCTCTACACCGCCCCGGAGACGTTCCACCTGGGGATTGCCGGTGCCGGCCCGACCGAGTGGCAGAACTACAACACGTGGTATGTCGGCGGCGTCATCGGGGCCGGGAAGAAGGCCGAGGAGCTCGACCAATTCAGCCTGACCAAGAAAGTGGCCGGTTTGAAGGCCCCGCTGCTCCTCCTGCACGGGATGGAAGACACCAATGTGCTCGCGCAGGATACGATCAAGGTGTACCGGGAGTTGCTCAAGGCCGGAAAGGGTCCTTTGGTGGAATTGGTCCTCGACCCCACCGGAGGCCACGGTCTCGGCGGCGATATCGACACACGACGACGGTACGAGATTTATGCCGGTTTTCTGGAACGCCGCTGGGGGCGCTTCGCACCGGCGGCAGGGAAATAACCCGGTCCGGTACCGGGAAGAGGTGAAGTCATGCCAACGGTGATGGGGTCGGTGCACATCGCGGCGCCCCGGGAGCGGGTCCTGGAGATTGCCCGCGACAACGCGCGTTTCCCGGAATTCATGGCCGATGTGGCGTCGGTCACGGTCGTGGAGACATCGCCCGACGCCCTGCGCGTGGTCAGCGACTGGGTGGCGATTGTCCCGAAGTTCGGCAACAAGGTTCGCTGGCGCGAAGAGGATCTCTGGGATCTGGAAGCCGGAACCTGCACGTTCCGCCAACTCGAAGGCGACTACGACCAATTCGAAGGTGTCTGGACGTTCACCGCGGACGGCGGCGGCACGCGGTTCGATTCGACGATGGAGTATCGGTTGGAGATCCCGCTGGTCGGACCGTTGATCAAGGCGATTGTCCACAAGACAATGCAGGCCAATCTGGACTCGACGCTCGCCGCGATCCGGGATCGCGCCGAGAACTAGCAACCGGCGGAAAGACCCGGTCCGTACCCCAACCTGCGTACAGACCCGGCTTGACGTCCCGAAACGCGCAAGCGTAGAATTGCCTACTTCCGTGGAACTCTTTCCACGGACTGTTCCGGGTCGTGTCCCGGTGACCGTCGCAAGGAATTACGGTATGGGGAAATCCTCTCGTCGCGTGTTGTCCGCCCAAGGCGGGGTCTTTGCCGCATTCGCGGTCGCTGTTCTGTCCGCGGGTACGTCGCTGGCGGACTGGCCGCAGTTGCGGGGGGACGCCCAGCGCACGGGTGTCACCACGGAAAACCTGGCTCCGCCGCTGTCACTCCTCTGGCGATTCACCGGGGGTTTTCAAAATTCGAACACCGCCGCCGCAGTGGTCTCCGGCGACACCACCTATTTTGTGACCAAGTCCACGGGGCAGCAGGGCGGACGGATCTTTGCTCTCGACAAAGAGTCCGGAAACAAGAAGTGGTCGTTCCCTGTCGAGGAAACCGGTCTTCCGGCGGGAGCCATCTTCACCACCACTCCGACTGTCGAGGGCGGCAAGGTTTATGTCGGGGCCAGTGACGGGGCGATGTATGTGATCAACGCCGCCACGGGTGAGGAGATCATCAAGTTCAACACGGGGCGCGCGATCAATTCCGCGGCAGTGTTGGAGGATGGGGTCCTTTATTTCGGTTCGAGCAACGGAACCGTGTACGCACTCGACCCTGCCACCGGTGAGACCGCCCCGGGCTGGCGCCCGTACAAGGCGGCGGACGCCATCATTTCCGCGCCGCTGATCGCCGACACCATGATGATCGTCACGTCGGGCGACAACATCCTGCACGGCATCAAGCGTGCCACCGGGATCTCGCGCTGGCGGTACCGACTTCCGTACGGCACCACCCCGAACGCGATGACCTACGGCGACGGCAGCCTCTATGTTCCGTCCGGCCGCCAATTGTACGCGATCCAACCTGCGTCCGGCGCGACCCGCTGGATCACCCAACTGCCCGAGGATGTACTCGCGGCTCCGGTTGTCGCCGGAGGAGTCGTCTACATCGCCTGCCGCGCGGAATCGGGCCCCGGTGCCGGCCTGTACGCGGTCAAGGCA
>CAZYBA010000335.1:0-4090 GCA_964646105.1 uncultured Armatimonadia bacterium | reverse complement strand
CGGAGCGGGAAAAGGCGATGTTTTGGACGGCTCCTTCGACAGTGGCGAAATCCGGGTTGGCGCTGGCAACCAGGGTGAGATCGGGCGTGGCGGTGAAGCGAACATCGAAGCCTGACCGTTCATGGATTCCGCTGTTGTCAGCGCGCGGCAACAGGTACGGGAGGATGCTCAGTGTCGGGCGGAATGCGGCTCGTGGCGGCTCCACCCCCGACCAACGCCCCTCCTGTTCGTCAAAATCCTGCAGTCCCGTGTAACTCCATTGGGACTCGATCCGCGTTCGGTATTGGAAGCGTCGAATATTGAGCCCTATGGTGAGTGCTTTTCCACCGGACGGAAAATTCAAGGTCGACCACGGGATGCGCATTTCGGCGGTCCAGCCATCCGCACCCACCTTGGCGGCGGCATCCCATTCGCCGTTCCATTCGGCTTTCCCGGCTCTTCCCCCCCCGATCCGCGCGGAGCGGGTGCCGATCGGATTGACGGAGAAACGGGCGAAATCGTCGCCCTTGAAACTCAGGAACGGGTCGAACGAGACCTCGACCGAATCTTCAGTGCCTTGGGAGTCGTCGTTTTGGTACCGACTGTCGCGCAGGGTTTCACGACCGACAATGCCTGCGGGTTGACTGTCCTTGCACCGGAACGCGACATAGATCGCCTTGTCGTCGTACGCCACCCACGCTTCCGTCTGATCGGGCGCGAGTCGGGCGGTCTGCCGGTCGGTAAAACCATCCAACCGGGACGCTTGTTTCCAAAAGTCTTCGGACAGGTCACCATTGACAACCACCTGGACGTTGGCGAGACGGGTAGACACGAGGGGACGTCGTGTCGGCGGCGAGGCGGCGGTCTGGGCGAAACCGTTGGCCGCAGCGAGAAGCGTGCCGGCGAGTGCAAGGGGGCAAGTTAGACGCATGGGAGTAACGGCGAACGCCGGACGTCACGTTACCATGCCCCATCCGAAGGCCGGAGCGTCAGTCTTCTTCGCCGGACTGCTTGACGTCCGATTTGCCCAACAGGTTCAGGATCCGGTTGCGAAGGGCCGGCGGTGCCGCCACGTGCTCCGCTTTTTGCCGGATAGTCCGGAGCAACGTTTCTTCAAACCGGAACTTGTCGAAGCAGCCCTTGCATTCGGACAGGTGCTGCTGAACGACATCGAGTTCGGTCGTGTCGAGTTCGTGGCTCAGGTAATCGTTCAGGCGGCGAACCGCTTCTTGGCATTGGTTGAATTCGAGAGGTGTGTTGGTCTCGGCCATTTTCTGCACCGCAAGCAAACCGTGGTCCGGTCAATCGACGTCAACGGGGGTTCAGGTCGGAATACGCCCAAAGCGCTTTCTGGACCAAACGTCGCCCCCGCGATAATCGTGAACGCACAGTTCCGATCGGAATTCCCAAAATTTCACTGATTTCCTGATAAGAAAATTCGTTGAGGTCGGAAAGGATGACCGTATCGCGGTATTCGTCGGGCAGACGGGATATCGCGTCGTGGATTGCCTCCACCTGAACCTTGCGCACCACAGCAGTCTCGGGAGTATCCCCACCCTCGTGAAGGTGGTCGTCCGCGAGGCGATTGTAGAGGAAAAAGTCCTCCATTTCGTCGTAGGAGACCTTCTCGGGCTCGCGGGTGCGCTTGCGATAGGTGTTGATGAACAGGTTGGTCAGGATACGGAACAACCACGCCCTCGCGTTGGTCCCCCCGACGAACTGGTCGTAAAACTGGAACGCCCGAAGATAGGTGTCTTGCACCAAGTCGTCTGCGTCCTGCGCGTTGCGTGTCATCGACATCGCCGAGCGGTACAGGGCGTCGATATGGGGGAGCATCTCGGTTTCGAAACGCTTCCTTCTGTCATCAGGCATGTTCAGGTTGATTATACACAACCGGCAGGGACGGATCTTGTTTGGAACTCCCCCCGACCCGGATGCCGACACCAACCAATGCCATCCGGCGATTCGTCGAAACGATAATTCAACAACCCCGACGCACACGGTTTGAGTTTCCGACCATGGGATTCGGGTTGTCGGGACGGACCGGCAACGGTACTTGGGCCTTTACTGCAAGTCGGGAGCCCACTCGGAGAGACGCCGGCGCAGGGTCGCGCCGATACTGCCTCCCGCCTGCTCGTCCACGGCCGCGGTCCAAATCAGCATGTCCGCGTAATAGCGAGCCACATAATCGGGAGTCACTTCGCCGTCCACACGCACTCCGGCGAGCGACGGCAATGCATGAACGGCCCAAAAACTCCGGTTGAACGCGGTGATCGCCGCATCGTCGGGCGGAGTTCCCGGGTTCAGAACGAGCACGACCAAGCCTCGTGGAACCACGGAACGGCGCTCACGCAGCCATGCATTGATCCGCAGCGGGTCTCTTGCTCCGGCGGGCAACGCCCTGACAAATGTCGTGCAGAGCGGACGCGATTTCCACGGCCCCTCCAGAAGGCGGATCAACGCGCCGTCGTTTCCCCATTCGGCATCGGCTTCATTGGAAAGATGCCCCGGCAGTCCGATCGGCACTCCCGACCTGATCAGCGAACGCGGGTACCAGAGCGACGGATCCCGCGATCGTTGCAGCCAGGCGTGCCGCAGCAAGTCACGACTCACCAACTGCACATCACGTCGTTTCCCGAGGACACTCTGGGCATAGACCAGAGGAAAATGGTCGTTGTCTCCGGTGGTTACCAGGACCGCCCCCGGCGGACAAGACTCGAGTTTTCCGACCGCCAGGGCGCGTACGCCTACCGCGTCCGAAAGATCCCAATCGGATCGCGTCAGGCCGACCATCGCCAGAGTGAACCCTATGCCGGCGACCGTCGCCCCGGCCCGAAATCTCGGCGACAGGCGTTGCAGCAACCCTTCGCATCCCGCCGCGACCCAAGGGAGCATCGCCGCCACCGGAACGAAGAGATACGGGCCGATATCGGGAATGCCGTAGAACGTTGCGAACGCCAACGTGGGTGCCGCGATTCCGAACACGGCGCGGGCAGGGATCCGGGCAGGCGACGAACGGTTCAGCCACCACCCCACGACGGCGAACACCGCCAGCAGCGGGTGCATCAATGTCGTCCCCAGCCTGATGATCCGGCCCAATGCAGGAATGGAAGGCCACTCCAGCCAGGTTCCGTACAGCGCCGCCGACGCATGCCTGAGCAGGCCGGCGAGATCGCGGATACCCCCCCAGTCGAGAATCGGTTGGGTAAGGCCGCGCCGAACCAGTTCGGCGTACAGGAACGGTCCGATGCAGACCCAAGCGACATTTCGGGGACACCGCAGTGTTCGTCGTCCCGTCGCTCCGGCGAGGACAATCAAGCCCGGTACGGCGAGCAGCGTGGTCGTGTGGTGGGCCGCGCTGAATCCGACCAGCGCCCAGAACCACATGGCCGGTCGGGAACCCGCGGTCTCGCGCAATCCAATCGCAATCCAAAGCAACGCCGCGAAGAGCGCCGACTGGACCGTGTAGACCTCCACGCGTGTGGCCTGGATCGCGTACGGTGTCCGCGTAGCAAGAATCAGTGCGAGAAGCACCGCGACAGCACCCCCCGCCCCGACCCTTCGTGCGGCGGCGACCCAAAACCCTGCCGCGACTGCCGAGGCGGCCACCACCACCCATCCGATGCGCCACGCTGGCTCGCCCCATGGGATCAGGACGCATGCCATCCGGCCCAGCAGGGTGAACAACGGGTAGCCCGGCGGATGGGAGACACCGCCGGTGGCGATCGCGGCGGCGATCTCGCCGGAATCACCGAGAAAGACCGTGGGGCACAGGGCCGTTGCGTGGAGCACAGCCACGGCGGCGGCGGCCAGGAGGGATGGCCAACCGGAACGGGCTGCCTGCTTAGCGGTGTCCCAGGATTTCACGGAAAACCGACACCATGCTTTCGGCAGTGCGGCGGGCGGTGAATGTCGTGGTCATTCGTCGGTAGCCGGCCATGCCCATTTGCCGGGCTTTTGACGGATTGTCGAGCAGTGCCTCGACCGCTTGGGCGAGGGCAACCGGGTCCCCGGGGGGAGTCAGTATTCCCGTTTCTCCATCGGCGACGATTTCCCGCACCCCCCCCGCATCGGCACCGATCACCGGGACCCCCTCCGACATCGCCTCGAT
>CAZYBA010000334.1:0-4091 GCA_964646105.1 uncultured Armatimonadia bacterium | reverse complement strand
GATCCACGCCGGCGACACCGATGCGCTGTCCGATGTCGTCCGTTGGTTGGGGAGCGACGTCGAATCGCAATGGATCACGATCACCCAAGTTCGCAACGCACTCGCGCGCGGGTACGGCGTGGAATCGTGGGAACGGCTCGCGCAAGCCTGCGATATTGTCGGGGCAATCCGTGACGACAATCTTGCCCATTTGCAGGCATTGATTGCCCAGAACCCTCGGTTGCTTGCCGAAAACGCCCGGGGAACGGCCGAATGCAACTGGGGACCACCGCTCTCGTATGCCGCCAACCTCGGTCGCAACCGCATCATCGACTGGCTGCTCGGCGCCGGCGCTCCCGACAAACAGAAAGCCTTCGACCGCGCCTGCCTGCAAGGGCAACTTTCCACGGTGCGTTTGCTTTTCGACGCCGGGGCGCGGCCCGAACCGAACGCCGTGATGGGACCTGCCGAAACCCAGAACGCGGACGGGTTGCGGTTTCTGGTCGAACTTGGAGTCCGGTTGACGGATGCGGACGGCGACCCGCTCGCGCCCGTGGCGCTCTTGCTCGAGACCTACTGCCGCAATCCCGACGGGAGGCGACGTTGCCTCGAGATATTTGTCGAAAACGGGATCGAACTGCCCGATACTCCGGTGTTCGCACTCTGGCGCGGACGCCTCGACCTCCTCGAATCCCATGTCCGACGCGATCCGGGCGTGCTGTCGCGGACGTTCTCCCACGACGAAATCTGGCCCCGCGCGCTCGGTTGCCACACCGACCTGTCGCTGGCGCTGCACGGCACCCCGCTCGCCGGCGCCACACTGCTCCATTTCTGTGTCGACCACCACGAACCCGAGGTGTTGGAATGGATGCTCGCAAACGGCGCCGACCCGAACCTGCGCGCGCAAATCGACCCGGACGGATTCGGCGGTCACACGGCCTTGCATGCGACCGTCGTGTCGCAAGCATTCCTGGCCGGACCCCAGAAGGACGACACCGTTGCCCGGATTCTGCTCGATGCCGGTGCCGAACCGAACGTCCGCGCCAGCCTGTGCAAACGGCTGCGCTTCCACGTCGACGAAACCGAGCATCGGTACCCGAACGTCACCCCGCTCGGATGGGGAAATGCGTTCCACGGCCGGGGCTGGGTCAATCCCCACGCGATGCAGGCGATCAAGGAGCGTGGAGGGACCGTTTGAGAACGCTGGATTGATGGTTGCGGAAAATTGCCGGCCGCAACCGCCGTTTCAGGAACCGACCGGAGTGTTGTCGAACGGCAGATTGTCGATCGGACTCGACCCGAAGCGCAAAACATTGCCGTCGGGATCCTCCACCACGATCTCCGCGGCCCACGGGTAATTGCGCACCCGACTGCGGATGCGCGCACCCCTTGGTTCGATTTCTTCCAAATACGCCGCCACGTCGGAGATGCCCACGTAGGCCCAGGCTCCCGGACGTCCTTGCGGGGCGGTTGTCAGGTAGATCGTGACACCGCCCCGGCTCACGCAGGTGAAATCAACCATCGCCCAGTCGGCATTCCGGAATCCCAGGACTTCCGTGTAATAGGCAACTGCGCGGTCGAGATCCGTAACCACCAAGATGGGCTCGGCGTGTCCAAAATGCAACTCCGGCATGGGGATTGGTCCTTTCCAGTCGTTTCCGAATTCCCGGGGACAGCCCCGCGGTCAAGGCTTGTTTTCCGACGGTTCGATCAGGTCCCAGCGGTTGCCGACCAAATCCCGGAACACCGCGACTCGTCCGTACTCCTCCGAACGGGTGGCCTCCTCGAACTCGACTCCGCGCGCTTCGAGGAAAGTACGATGGGCGTCGATATCGGACGTATGCAGGAAAAAACCGACCCGGCCGCCGGTCTGATTGCCGATGGCGGCCTGCTGGCGTTCGTTCGTGGCCTTGGCGAGCAAGAGGGCGGTTCCGCCGACGGGGTGCCCCACCACCACCCAGCGCTTTTCCGGGCCCACCGGAAAATCCTCGAGCACCGTCATGCCGAGATTTGCGGCGTACCACGCGATCGCAATGTCGTAGTCGGGCACAACGATGGCGATTTTCGCGAGTCGGGTGCGGAATTCCGGTTTGACGACGTTATCCATGCGCCCACGATACCGCGCAGGGCGGGGCGGATTGGTTGTTCGGTCGCGGGTTCGGGACGTTGGGCACGGGCGACCGAATGTTCGAACGTCGGGTTTCGGTTTCGGGGGTGTTCAGCCCGGTTGTTTCCATCGTTCGGATATCCAAGCCAGTCGCAGCCCGGCGCGCTCGAGGTTGCGGTGGCTGGTCGAGCCGAACTCCGCCTCGGCAAGCACCCATTCCGCGCCTGCCGAAGACGCCTGGCCGAGACGGTGGGCGATCAGGGCCGACTGCACCCCTTTGCCGCGCCATTCCGGGAGCACCGACGTTCCCCGCAGAACCGCGATGCCGCCGCGGATCGAGACAGACGCGGTTCCGATCGGAGCACTGTCGGCGACGGCCACGAAATGGATGCCACCGGAGGGAAACGTTCGCTCCAGGGTCTCCCGCACCAGCCGAATCCCGTAGGCTTTCCAATCGTTGCTGGCGACATGGATACGGGCGACGGTGGACGCATCCCCGGGTCCGGCCTCGACAATCGGAAATGGACTAAACACGGCTCGATTCCCTACGGTGGTTGCTGTCAGCGTTGACGTCGCTGTTTCCGCCGCCAGAACCGCTCTCCGCTCGCCCGAGGGCGCGAATCCCCGCGCGGCAAGGGCGTCCGACACCGGCGTGCTCGCCTCCCACGGGGTGAGGTCGAACTCCGCCGGTCGCTGCGAGTCGGCCACCCAATCGAGCAGGGTGTCCAGAAACAGCAGATCGTTTTCGTTGAAATCCCGGATGGGCGGGGCGGGCAGGCCGGTGCGGTTTCGGGAAACGACCGTGGTGCCGTAGAGACGCACTTCCGGAACGGCCGGATCCACCCCGCCGTGGCCGGGGGTAGGGCGCGGCGCGAGACGACCCGCAAATCGTCGCATAAGATCAAGGTCCCAATCGGGTCGGTGATCGGGCCGGTGCGTGTCTGCCATGGCGGGATTGTAATGCGCAGGGGTGCTGCGTGTGGGTTACGCGGTTTCGAACGCGACCAACGCCGCGTCGTAGACCGTACGCAGCGCAACGCCATGGGCCTTCGCGGCCGCGCGGCAATCGTCGTGTTCGGGCGCCCGCACCAGCAGTTTCCCGTCGCGGGAACCGGTCTTGACCCGAACGTCCCCGTATTGCGTGGGAACCGTGGTCCAGCTGCGCTCGAGAATGTCGCGCCGTGCGTTGGTGCGACGCACCCCGAACGTTCCGGTTTCGGTGAACAGCACATCCACCAAGCGGTCGGCATCGAGGGGCGTCGCTAGAACGGTCAGCAACGTCCCGGGGCGGTTCTTTTTCATCTGCGCCGGCTGCAGCAGGACGTCGAGAGCGCCTGTCTCGAGCAGTCGTTCCTGTGCATAACCGAGGGTTTCCGGCGTGGTGTCGTCGAGTTGGGTCTGCAGCACGACGATTTCGTCGGTTTCTGAGGACGTTCCGGGGCCACTGGCGGTTGGGATGGTTTCCCCGATCACGACCCGCAGCAGGTTGGGAAACTCCGTACCGAAGTTTTTCTTGCCGGCGCCCCAACCGTTGGCGACTGGGGTCATCGCGGGGGGAAGGCCCATGCGGGTGGGGCCGGCGAGGGTGGCGAGCAGGGCCGCGCCGGTCGGGGTGACCAGTTCACCGCGGACATCCAGGGGGTAGGTGGGCAGTCCTGCGAGCAGTTCGACCGTCGCCGGGGCCGGCAGCGGCATCCGACCGTGCTGGCAGTCGACAAAACCACGGGTCCAGGGCAGGGGCGATCCGTGCACTGCATCCACCCCGAGGGCGTCGAGCAGGATGCACGCCCCGGTGATGTCGACAATGGCGTCGACGGCTCCCACCTCGTGGAAATGGATTTGGTCGGGGGTGGTGCCGTGCACCTTCGCCTCGGCGTCCGCGAGCTTGGAGAACACCGCGTAGGCCCGCTCGGTGACAGCGCGCGGGAGCTTGGAATTGGCGTAGATTTCGGTGAAGCGAACTTGCGGGCCTTTGGTGCGGACCGAGTCCATCAGGGACGTTGCC
>CAZYBA010000333.1:3238-4118 GCA_964646105.1 uncultured Armatimonadia bacterium | reverse complement strand
CAACCTGGTGGTCGAACTCGACCGACGCGGACGCATTGTCTGGTCGCTCGAAAACAAGGATCTGCCGAGCCCCACGCTCAAGGACTGCTGCGGAGTCCAGTGGCTGCCCAACGGCAATATCGTCGTCACTTCGTACGCCACCGGACGCGGGGAAGTCAAGCTTCAGGAAATCACCCGCGACAAGAAGGTGGTCTGGAGCTACACCGACCAGAACCCCTTCGGCATCCACCACTTCCAAATCCTCGACACCGACGGCCGGCCGCTGTCGGGTAGGGCGCGCAAATGATCCCACTCGCCCAGCCCGGCCCACTCACCGAACTCGAACGCTTCCAATTTGAAACGTTCGGCTATCTGGTGATCCGAGACGCATTGACTCCCGCCGAAGTGGATGAGTTGCTCGAGGCGGCGAAACGTGCCCACGGCAAGCATCCGGAAGGGCAGTGGAGGCAGTTGGGGGCGCTTTACGAAGAGGAACCGGCAGTCGAGCCCCTGATCGACCATCCGTCCACGTTCCCCAAGGTCCGCGCCCTCCTCGGCGACCATTTCATTGTCCAAAGCAGCTGGTGCACGGTCTCCCCGGCCGGATTTCCCGGTGGCGGGTGGCACCAGGACGGCTCCGCGCCCTACGAATTCCGACGTCTGGCCACGCCGGTCCCGCTGGTCCAGCTGCGCATCGGGTACTTCCTGACCGACCAGAGCGAGCCCGACATGGGAAACATGGTGATGATCCCGGGCAGCCACAACATCCGGATGCCGCTGCCCAAGGGTACCGACGACGTCCCGATCCAGCAGGTGATCTGCGGAAAACCCGGGGATGCCCTCCTGTTGCACCAAGGGGTGTGGCACAAGGGAACCACCAACCAGCGCGACTGGCCACGCT
>CAZYBA010000333.1:1153-3207 GCA_964646105.1 uncultured Armatimonadia bacterium | reverse complement strand
CCAGCACATGGTCTACGCCCCGCCGTGGCTCATCCCGTCCGACCGCATGCGCAACGACCCGGATTTTCTGGCGCGCACCACCCCGCTGCGGCGCGCGCTGCTCGGGGAATGGACCCGCCCCGACCAACCGTTCGGCGCCGGTTACGCCCGCCCGCCCTTCGACGATCCGGCGTGACCCGCAGGACATCGTGACCGGGCCCGCTGATCCGCCCCATCAAAAATCTTAAATTACAACTTGTTGACTTTTGTTAACGAGAATCGGCGACCGGGAACGCGCGTCCTGGTCGCCGTTTTTTTGCAAAACCGGGCGATCGCCTACGGAATCGACTTCGGGGAGATTTTGGCTTCCGCGAATCCAGGAACCGTCTCCCGCAGGATTTCCCCGATTGCGTTGCGGTCGGCGATGGTCAACGTATCGTACGGTTTTGCCACGAGGGTACCGTCCACCACCTGCCGCAATCTCCCGTAGATATAGTCCCTGGCAGGGCCCGGAAGCGCACGGAACGCTTCGGAGTGGATCAGGAAACTGCATGGATAGCGGAACAGCCGGGTCCGCAGGTCGAATTGCCGCAGGGAACGTCCGTGCCGATCCCGGATCCCCGCGGCGGCGAAATCCCGGGTGAATGTCGATGAGCCCCGCACCGGACTCGGAAGGGGCGGTTCGTTGACAAACAACAATGCCTCCACCAAAGGCTCGCACACCGAACGGATGCGGCTCTTGGTGGAGTCCGAACGATAGGTTTCCCCACGTCCGAGGCTTTCGTTGATGATTCTTTCGTCGGAGAGCGCAAGCAACGTTCCCCAATGCGCCTTGGTGATTCGGTTGTGCAGACGCACCTGATGCTGCAGGACCAGCTGCGCGACGATGTCGCTCCCATTGTCGAGGTAGGGCTTGGTGTCGACGAAGCCCGACAAGTCGGGCAAGTTGGCTCCCGAATCGCGGTCGAGGGTGGCGTAGCCTTCCGCCCCGCGCACGGTCGCGTTGCCCATGTGGCGCATCGCACCGGCGGATCCGGTCACATACCAACCTCCGAATCGTTCCGCATAGGGGCTTTCGTCGGACGTCAGGTAGGTCCCCGACGCAAAATCGGGGCGGACGTCGGCGGTTGGATAGACCGAGCGGACCATGTGGCCGGGTATTCCGGACGTCATGCCGGATTCGTGGCATTGCAGGCAGTCGTATACCTGACGGACAAACCGGGGTTTCCCGCCCGGAACGTTTCGCATTACATAGAAGACCGCGCCGAGGACCGGGTCCACAGACGAGATCTCCAGCAATTCGCCGCCCTGGACCGTGCCGATGTAAACGTCGTCGCTGAAGTAAATGGCACGCGGCGCGCGCGGGGAGATGCGTTCGAGCTGGAAACTGGTCTTGCTGAAAACCAGGCTCTGCGACGAAACCGGGGCCTTGACTGCGGCCAGCAGGGACGGCAGCCAGCCGTGCTTGCGGTCGAATTTCCACCGGGCTTCGCCGCGGTCGATTTGTGTTTGGAGACGTGCGATGGGGTCGGTGGGTGTGGCGGTGAAATAGCCGACCAAGTCGCGCGCGCGCTCGTCGATCTGCGGGACCGGGTGCGCCGACAAGGGCCGGTTGCCCAGCGAGGTGATGGAGATGGCCGTCATTCCAGCGGCAAATGCCACCCAACTTTTGCCGTTCATCCGTACGCCTCCCTTGGGTTCGCCGTTGGTTGCCCCCTGCCGTTCGGCAGACAGTTTCCCTCAGTCAGGATTCCGCAAACAGGGAGCACTCGCCTCTGCCGATCGGCAGAGCCGTTGCCCGGACCGCCCGGACCGCCGCGATGATCCAGTGGATGCGGTTTCCAAAATCGCCCACGTCGAATTGCCGCCATGCACCGTTTGTGGCGATTCGGGCAGGAAAGCACGGCACACGACCCGAACCGCCCGGCATGATTGTCTCGATCCGCGACCACACCGCCCTTGCCGGTGGTTACACGACACTCGCCGAAGCCCTTCCCGACTTGGGGGTGAATGCAGTGGAATTGCACGCCGACCGCGATTTCGAGGCCTTGGCCGAACACCGCGGCCTGCGAGTG
>CAZYBA010000333.1:0-1143 GCA_964646105.1 uncultured Armatimonadia bacterium | reverse complement strand
TGTCTCGACGGAATCCGGGCGCGCGTCGCTGGCCGGCGAGATCCACCAGACCGGTTTCACGGTGACCGCGTTCCTGCTGGCAACCGATGTGAACGGTCCGGACCCGGCGCGGGAGGTGGCTTGGATGGTGGGTATGGCGGATGCGGCGGCGGCGCTCGGGGTGCCGGCGCTGCGTGTCGACGCTGCCATGACCGGCGAACGCGAAATGGAACTGAGTGCACGCCAAGATCTTTTCGCGGCGGCGCTCCGCGCGGTGATCGCCCAGTCGGGTGGGAACACGGTGGATTTCGGGCTCGAGAACCACGGTATCCAAGGCAACGATCCCGAGTTTCTCGAGGGAATGATGGCACGGGTGGGTTCGGACCGCCTCGGAGTAGCGCGCGACACAGGAAAAGTCTACCGGGGCGGGCATCCGCGAGAGGCAGGCTCTGGAATTCTCGAACGTCTCGCTCCGCGAACGGTCCACACCCATGTCAAGAACATTGCGTATCCGGCCGACCAGCGTGACGTGCGGCGTTCCGCCGGCTGGGAGTACGGGACCTACGTGAGTCCGATTCCCGACGGCGACATCGATCATGGGCGGGTGGCCCGGATCTTGGCGAAATCGGGGTACCGGCGGGACTTGTGCATCGAGGACGAGTCTCTGGACCGATTCGATTCGGAGACGCGCCGCAAGCATTTGCGCGAGGCGGCGCGGCATTTGGCGGAGTGCATCGCCGGGGCGACCAACGGCTGAGGCGTGGTGGGCGGCGGGCCGATCCAAGGGCGGCTCCGCTGTCGACAGGTCGACGTGGACAGATTGCGACGGCACCCGCGAGGCAAGTTCGGACCGTCCACTTCACACAGGGACAACGATGTTGTCGGGAACTTTAACCCCTTGGATCCGGTATTCTGAATCACTGTAGGAAACTCCCCCATGTTCTTCGATGTCAAGTACCTGCTGGTTGTCGGACCTGCGATGTTGCTGGCGCTCTGGGCCCAGTTCAAGGTCAAGAGCACGTTTGCGCGTTACGCCCAAGTGCCCACACGCAACGGGGTCACGGGCCTCGAGACCGCAGATCAGTTGATCCGTCGCTATGCGCCTCCGGGGAACCGCCTCCAAGTGGAAGGCATCCACGGCGAACTTACCGATTACTACGATCC
>CAZYBA010000332.1:0-4126 GCA_964646105.1 uncultured Armatimonadia bacterium | reverse complement strand
GGTAATCGAGCCTCGCATCCAACCCGCAACGGCCAAGTCTCAACCGTAGGCGCCTCGATTCCCATCACACCCAGACGTCCGACCAAAACCCGTCGGACTTCACCGGAATCAAACCAACACCGGAACACGCTCGCCGGTGCGCGCCGACTCGATCGCCGCAAAAACCATTGCCAAGCTCTTGATGTTGTCGTGACACTCGCCCATCGGCGACTGCCCCGTATCAAGGGCATCCAGAAAATCCATCAGGCTCCCGGCAATACCCGACGGCGCATCCGGTCCTATCGCCAATTCCCGACTATCCACCGGACGAACGAACCCAGAATCCCCCGCGACAACCTCGCTGCGGATTCCCTCGAACCCGTCCCAGCACACCGTTCCACGCTCACCGACCGCACGCCAGTCGGACTCCCAGCTGGTTGGCAACCCCTCCGCACACCAACTACCCCGATAGGTAAACCGGACTCCGTTGGTCATCTCGAAAAGGCAATTCGCACACGCCGCCCCGCGGTACCAAGACCAGGACGGGTTGAATTCCTCCGCATAAACGCTTACCGGGTCCTCACCGCACAAAAACCGGGCCGCGTCGAACGTATGGATCGCCATGTCCAACAGCAACACACTCGCCATTGCATCCCGGAATCCCCCGAAGTGGCATCCGAGGAAGAAGTCGGCGTGCAACATACCCAAACGCCCCAGGCGATCCCGAATCTCGGTACGCGCCGCGACGATCCGATGGTCGTAACGACGGGATTGGCTCACCATGTACAACGCGCCGGATTCCTCGGACGCCCGTACCATCTCACGAGCCGAATCCATCGATTCCGCCATCGGCTTTTCACCAAGAACCGGAATCCCACGGGAGAGTGCCGCCAGTGTCACATCCCGGTGCGCCTCCGGAACAGTCACATCCACCACGAAGTCCGGTGCCAGCGCATCGAGTGCATCCTCCACATCCGTACCCGTCCACAGTCCCGGCGTTCCCAACGCCTGCGCCGCGTCCGACGCCAACCCGGGCACCACATCGACCCACCCGGCCAATTCGACACGCTCCGGATGGTCCAGCAGGTTGCGCCCCCAATTGCGCCCCATTCCCCCCGCTCCTACGAGCAGCACCCTACGACGGCTCATCCGGTCCCGTCTCTCTTCCACCAACCAAGCGGTGCATTCGGACACGTGATGGTCGGGTATACCGGGTTCGGATTTGGAACCGCCCAGCGGACCGCGTTGGCCAAGACGCGACGGACCTCGGGCTGGAAGTAGACGGGGTAGGTCTCGTGGCCGGGACTGAAATAAAAAACCTTTCCCTGCCCCCGATGCCAGCAACACCCGCTGCGAAAAACCTCTCCGCCCCCGAACGAAGAAATGAACACCAGTTCGTCAGGCTGGGGAATGTCGAAGAACTCACCGTACATTTCCTGTTCGGGAATCTCGAACACCTCGGGCAAACCCTCGGTAATCGGGTGTCCCGGACGGACGTTCCAAACCAACTCACGGTCGTCGTCACGCCAGCGCAACGCACAACTGGTCCCCATCAGCTTGCGGAAAATCTTGGAAAAATGGGCTGAATGCAACACCAGCAACCCCATCCCCGACATCACCCGCTGATGGACCCGTTCGACAACCGCATCATCCACCAAATGATGCCCCATGTGCCCCCACCATGTGAGCACATCGGTTTCCGCAAGAAGCGAATCCGGAAGGCCGTGCTCTTCCTCATCCAACGTCGCAGTCCGCACCACGACGTCGCTCCCAAGCAGTTCCCGCAGTCCTGCGGCAATCGCGTTGTGCATGCCCTCGGGGTAGACCCGCTGGACCGCCTCGTGCTCCTTCTCATGGAGATTCTCTCCCCACACCACAACCCGGATCGGATTACCCATACAAACCTCCCAAAGAAAAAGCCCGCGACAGAAGCCGCGGGCATGACGTCTAAGCCGGCGATCAGCCCGGGATCTCGGTCCAAGGCCTGACCAAGGGCCGGAATTGGTAATCGAGGAATACGCCGGCCATTAGGAAAAGCCAGATGAACCCAATGGCCGCCCAAAGCCAGACCAACTTGGTTCCACCCTTGACGTTCATGAAGTTCAGAACAACCAGGACAGCCTTGATGCAGGCGACCACCAATGCGACGAGGATATTCATCCCAACCCACCCACTCATCGCACTCAAGTCGATGTAGTAGAGCAGGACCGTGACCACCAACAGGGCGAGCAGCGCAAAATAGGTGAGGATGTAGAGACTGACCTTCGGATGACGAATCCGTTCGATCGGAGCCCCTTCCGGCGCGAAATGCGCCCCTTTTTCATGATGGGAAGCCATGGATTCGAAACCTCAAGAAATCAAGTACATCAACGGGAACAAGAAGATCCAGACGATATCGACGAAGTGCCAGTACAAGCCAATCATTTCCATCGGCATGTAATCGTCGACCGCGGGATGCTTGGTTCCGTACAACAGCATCAGGGTGACCATGCAGATGATGCCGATCACGACGTGGATACCGTGCAACCCCGTCATCGAGAAGTACAGGCTGAAGAACATCTTCGCCTTGCCGGCCTCGACGTCGAACTTCGCCCAATCCGGGGTCCGCACAGCGACCGCCACGGTCCCGGGCTCGGGAGCCGCGATACGGCTGTCCATACCCTCCACCGGCTTCTCCACGAAGACCGCCTCGGGACCCTTGCGCGCTTCCTGAAGCAGGTTCCACGCGACATTCGCCCGCGGATTCTCCGCGTGGTCGCCACCCGCCTTGGCATGCTCCGTATGATAAATGGTCAGCGCCTTGGCGTAGTTGAAGTTCTGATCCGGGTAGATTCCCTCGTGGATCTTGGTGGTGTACTCGAAATACTTGACCACCATGAAGCCGCAGGCACACAGGCAGGTGAACGCCAAGGCGAGAATCACCTTCATCCGCTGGCCGTGCTGGGCCCAATACACACCAAGGGCAGCCGAGAGCGAACTGGTCAACAACACGAACGTGTTGATGGTCCCCATCGGAACACTCAAGAAGTGGTGTGCCTCAAGATAGGTGTTGAAGTTGTAGGCCCGGTACAGAGTGTAAATCAGGAACAGCACCCCGAAGAACATGATCTCGGTAACCAGGAACGACCACATGCCGACGATATAGGATTCGTTCTGCTGGTCGAGATCCTCGAACTGCACCGACACCTTCTGACCATGTCCATGATGGTCGGAATGCGCCGCCGCACCGTGGGCGTCCATCGCATGAAGACTCACGCGGTCACCTCCTCATGCTCCGCCGGAACCTCGTCTTCCGCATGGAACGGGAAACGGGACGGGCCGGGTTCGCCACCGTGGTGGCTTTCCTCGAAGTACTCGTACGCCTCCCACGTGACTACCGGAATCTCAGTGAAGTTGTGTGGGTCCGGTGGCGAGGTGGTCAACCATTCCAGACCAACCGCACCCCAGGGATTGTTCCCCGCCTTCTTTCCATTTTTCAAGCTGGAGAGCAGGTAGAAAACCGGCAAGAGGAAACCGAATCCAAGCACCACCGACCCGGCACTCGACATGATGTGCCACAACTGGTACTCCGGCGGGTAGAAGTGATACCGGCGCGGCATTCCAAGGTAGCCGACGATGAACTGCGGGAAGAACGTCAGGTTGAATCCGATGAAGACCAACGCTGCGGAGATCTTGCCCCAGAACTCCGAGTACATGCGTCCCGTCATCTTCGGCCACCAGAAATGGAGACCCGCCAGGAAGCCGGTGGCAGTCCCGCCCACCATCACATAGTGGAAGTGAGCGACAACGAAATAGGTCGCAGTCAGGTGAATGTCCGTCGCCAGCGACGAGAGGTACAAGCCCGTCAATCCACCTATGGTGAACAATCCGAGGAACCCGATCACGTACAACATGTGGCTCGAAAGTTCAACCGAGCCCTTGTACATGGTCGTGACCCAGTTGAAGACCTTGACCGCCGACGGCACCGCGACCAAGAACGACAACACGGAAAAGACCATTCCCAAGTACATCGACTGGGAAGTCGCAAACATGTGGTGGCCCCAGACGATGAAGCCGAACACCGCGATGGCCAGCGTCGAAACGGCGACGAATTCGTAGCCGAAGACGCGCTTCTTGCTGTTGGCCGCGATCACCTCGTTGATGACAC
>CAZYBA010000331.1:1623-4149 GCA_964646105.1 uncultured Armatimonadia bacterium | reverse complement strand
GAACTTTTCCGCCTGCAACACCGGATCGTAAAATCGGTTCGCATGCCAACCCACAGTCCCCGACTGCATTTGCCATTGCTCGTGGTTGATGGCGGTGTCGAAATCGATCAGGTTGCGCTGGAACCACTCCGCACCCGGCTGCCATGGTTGCCACATCAAATAGGTCCAGAACGACGCCACCATGGCGCGCATCCGAAAATTCAGGAAACCGGTCCGGCGCAGCGCCCGCATGCTGGCGTCCACCAGCGGAAAGCCGGTGGTTCCCGTGGTCCAACGTTCCCACAACTCAGGATCCCGCACCTGGCGGATGCTGTCGTAAACCGGATTGACCGAACGGAACTGCGCCTCGGGAAAGTCGCGCAGCTTCTGGGTGAAATGGTCGTGCCAGGCGAGGCGGGAATGCCACAGCTGCCGTCCCCGGCTGGCCGGCTCGACCGCCTGCATGCGCCAACTGGCCTGCACCACGGTCCGCAACGAAATGCACCCGAACGACAACGGCGCCGAGAGACGACTCGTCGCACCGTTCTCGCACTCGAGCGGACGTCCCACCAGCGCACCGTAACGATCAACCCCGCCGAACGGTGTCTCGCCGGATTCCCATTTGCGCAACCGCATCTGGGCCCAACGCCATCCCCCCGGGGTGGTGCGCTCGTAGTCCGAGACCGGCACACCCAGCGACGCATTGTCGGGCAATGGCAACGATGGCACGTCCGCCGGGGTGTTCAACAGACCCGGGGCCAAGGCGAGGGGCTGTTTCATGAACGATTCCCAACGTCCCGCCCAGTCGACCCGGCTGTCCGGACCGTCGTTGACACCGTTGTCGCCCACCGGCATCGCCTCGAGTTCGGTCCCGAGCCGCTCTTGAAGCAGGCGATCCCGCTCCCGCCCGTACCAACGGTCGGTATCACGGTGGTACCAGAGTTTGGTGGCGCCGCACTCGCGCGCCAGTTTCAGCAACTCCTCGTGCGGGACGCCCCGCCTCAGGATCAAGCGCCCCCCACGCCGGGCGTACGCATCCGCCAAATCCGACAACGACTCGCACAGGTAACGAACCCGCCCGGGACAGGTCAGCGGGTCGTGGAGAATCGCATCGTCAAGAACGAACACCGGCACGACACGCTCGGCCCAACGCGCCGCCGCCGACAACGCCGGATGGTCGTCCACACGCAAGTCGCGGCGATGCCAAACCAAGGCGGTGCGCATGAAGCGCATTGTGCAGTCCCGGCCTAGGCCGAGTCAACCACCGGGTCTCCCCCATGGCCCAAATCTGCGCAACCCGACCGACGTTTGCCTTTCCCAAGCATCCGATGGGTCAGGCCCGCAGGGACTTCTCCATCTTTGCCGTGCCCGGCAATGGTTCAAAACCGATCCTGGCGTTGATCGCCCGCATGGCCGCGTTTTCCTCGGCGTTGTCGGCCAAGACAAACGGTGCACGACGACGACGTGCGTAATGGACCGCATGTGCCTTCAGCAGGCTCGCGATCCCCTTTCCACGCTCGCCACGCACCACCCCGGTCAACCCCGTGCACAGCACATCGTCGGCGCCCCGTTTCCACAAACTCGACGCACCAATCCATTGATCGGCACGCAACGCCAGGAATTGCGCGTCACCGAGGCGATTTGGAGATTGCATCACTTCCACGAATTTCTCGAACGAAACCGGGGGCAGCGGATCGGTCGTGGGAATGTCCGCCTTGATTTCCTCCAACAAGGCGTGGAAACGTTGGTTTGCGTCGGGAAACTCATCGGCCAGCGCATCGAAACAAGCAATCCGGATGCCGGCTGCGTCGGCTTTCAGGGCAACGTCCTCCAGCGAATCCACCACCGCCCGCGACGGGTCCAGCCGGACATCGCAGAGGGTCTGTGTGCAGGCATACCCCCAATGCTCCGCAACCGCGGTCCATTCCGGATCCGTGCGATCGACGTAGCACACCAAGCCCTTCGCGCCATGGCCTGCGGCTTCGTTCACAAGATGGTTGTGCAGCAGGGTGGCCAGCCCACGCCGCCGATACTGCGGATCGATCGCCAACTCGATGTGGAGTTTGCCACGGGAATGCTCCCAGACACTCTCCTGGATCGATGCGAACCCGACTGCTCCGACGCCCTCACCGGACAGCAGGAAACGGTGGTCGAGGTGCCCCTTCTGCCGCTGGCCGTCTTCGCGCAGGTCGTCCGCAGTCTGCGGATACCAAGGCTTTCCCGAATTGAGCAAACGGACCGCCTCGTCAACGTCTTGTTCGTCTTCCCAACGCATTTCCCGGATTTGCATCGTCACTCCCATCTCGCCTGTCCAGGCCGACTGAATTCAACGTCGGAGACCCCTGAGCCGCTGAACCCGCACAAGCGGGTGGCCGGACTCTCCCTGCATCCAATCGACCACCAGTACCAAAACGCCCGACGCTTGTCGGCAGGCAAAGAAACTGTGTTACCGCGAGGCGATCAATCGCCGACCGAATTCGGCACCGTCACGCTTACTTTCCCGGAGTCTTGTCGGGACGTGGCGCCAATTTGATGAACTTCTGCCAG
>CAZYBA010000331.1:0-1613 GCA_964646105.1 uncultured Armatimonadia bacterium | reverse complement strand
GTCCGGTCTTCTCGCCGAGCGAGGTATCGGAGACATAGTCGTAGCGCTCGAAGCTGCGGAAATCCACTTCACTCAGGATGTACCCGAACGCGTCGTTGGTGAGGCCGAACAGAAACTTGTGGCTGCCTCCCATCTTGCGTTTGAGGAAAAGCCCGATATTGGGCAGTGCCTCGCCGGGGATGGTGAGGATACGGCTGTCGCCGAGCGTGATGCAATGGACCCGCGATTTGATGGTGCGCCCCGGACCGTGGGGATACTTGAGCGGCGACATGGTCACCACCGCCCACAGGGCATCGGAATCCACCGGCAGCACCACGTCCTCGACCAGACTCACCAGGATCGGTTCTTTCTGAGCCGGTGCCCGTTCGATCAGGCGCAACGCCTCCGACGCCATGGTGTTGCCGATCCGCACGCACTCGTCCCAAGTCCGGGCATCGTCCCAATACCCGCGCACAGGGTCCTTGGGCTTGTCGAGGAGGCGGTTGTCGGCGGTCACCATGCCACCCTGCGCGCCGTTGAAGAACATGGCCATCCCACCGACCTTGGACTCGATGGTGTCGACCAATGGTCCGATACAGTCCGGACTCAAAATGCCCACATCGTTGCCAAGGACTTCCGGATGGATGGCGTAATTGACCAACGTTGCGATCGGCTTCCCGGACGCCGCATTGACCTGCAAAACCGACATCTCGCGGTCGTACAAGTCGGGCGCGTAGTAGTTGTAAGCAATGCGTCCCTTGGCGGCGCCGCTGGCGGTGCGCAGGGACGCTGGCTGCAAACGATCGAGCGCTTCGTTGACCGCCTCGGCCATCCGGTTGCACACCAATTCAAGCCAAGGCAGGTGCGCGGTATGCCCGCCCTTGCCATCCGGGAACGCGTAGACGTCCGGGGCCGAATGCGTGTGGCTCGCCCCCACGATCAAAGAGGACCGTGGAATGCGCGGTGTCTTGGCGTGGACCCGGTCGACCAACACCGAAGGAAACCCGAGCGCGTCGACGGCCACGAACACAACGGTCGAGACTCCGTTGCGCAAGGCAAGCGCACGAACACACAAGTCCCCACGCTTCTCCTTGGCCGGCCGCGTGGGGCCCATTCCCCCGGAAACCGGAAGCAAAGGGTCGGGAGTGATCACGCGTTTGGCAGCTCCGGCAGCGAATGTCACCGGATTCCCCTGACGTTTACCCGACTTGCTGTGACGAAAAACGGAGACATTTGCCATGGAACAGTCCTGTTGCGGAAATATTCCCCATCCTACCGGAACTCCCGAAAAGCGAAATACCCAAGTTTGGGTACGTTTTCGACGTGCTTGTGGACCACGGCTTCGATAGAGTCATGCCAAGGTGTCGTTCGCGTACCGCACCGTTTTGCCGGGCCTCAGCCCCTGATGCCGATCGGAGTTCGGCACATTCGAGAGAGCTATCCCCATGCCGCAAATCCATTGGATTTCCCCAACCGAGAACGACATTGTCCGTGTCGCCGCCCGCGGCAAACGTCACGCACGCCTCGACGACGCCCTGACGGCAGCCCGCCCGGGGGACGGACTCGCGTTGCTGTGCGGAGATCCGGCCACCCCCGTGCCGTCTCCCGACCCCGGCCAACTCGCGATCGCCAAG
>CAZYBA010000330.1:1896-4151 GCA_964646105.1 uncultured Armatimonadia bacterium | reverse complement strand
ACGTTGACGGTGGGCACCCTCGCCGGGGCCAAGGGGTCGCGGTGGGCGGGGACCGGACTGGTTCCCAAGATCGCCATCGCGCCCGGGACACCGGAAGACAAGATCCTCGCCAAGGCTGTGGCGGCGTTGCGCACGGTGGGCAAGGTCGCGGAGGGGGGCAATTAATCCATGAACGGTATTCGCAAGATCATCACCGGAATCGCGATCGCCAGCGTCATCGGAGTGGGCTTCGCGGGCGGAGCGACCTCCGACCTGATTGGGCTGATCCCGACGCCGTCCGGTGATGCCGCGCTGGTGCAGCTGGAAGTGGCCCCGCGTGTTCTGGCCGAGCGTCTGTCCATGGCAACCGGTCCCGCCCTGGCATCCGCACAAGGCCCAAGCGCCGTCTCCCCGATCCAGACCTACCTCACCGTCCGCGACACCATCCTCACACAGCACGCCAACCCTCCCGCCGACCCCAAGGTCGTCAAGGAGTGGCCCCGCAAACTCCAGGACGTCGCCATCAAGGGTATGGTCGGCGCGGTCGGCGATGTCTACACCGAGTACTGGACTCCGGACGAGTTCAAGAAACAGATGGAGTCCACCAACGGCAGTTTCTTCGGTATCGGGGCCCGTCTCGATGTCAAGGATCACAAGCCGTTGATCATCGAACCGATTCCCGGTTCCCCGGCCATGATGAAGGGCATCCTCGCGGGAGACCAGATCCTTGCTGTCAACGGCAAGTCGGCGGTCATTTCGAACGAGCAATCGCTCGACGAGGTCATCAAGCGGATCAAGGGACCCAAGGGGACCAAGGTGACCATCACGATCGAACGCAAGGGACGCAAGCCGTTCGATGTCACCATTGTCCGCGACATGGTGGTCTCGCCGGTCATCGAGTCGTGGATGCAGGACGAGGAACGCAAGATCGGCTATATCCGGCTCGACCAGTTCACGGAGAACGCCGACGAGCAGTTCGCGGCGGCCCTCTCGAAACTCGAAGCCCAGGGCATGAAGGCATTGCTCTTCGATTTGCGCGGCAATCCCGGCGGACTTCTCAATGTCGCCCGCGATTTGGCGTCCCGGTTCCTCGAATCCGGCCCGGTGGTATGGACCAAGCAACGGCAGGGCGAGATGGAATCGCTTGATGTCGACCCGGGCAAGCACCGCGGACGGCTGCACACCGGCGCCTACCCGGTGGTGGTTTTGGTGAACGGCGGGTCGGCGTCGGCGTCGGAAATTGTCTCGGGCGCGATTCAGGACGGCGGGGTCGGCTTCCTGGTGGGCACCCGGACCTTCGGCAAGGGGTTGGTCCAGACCATACTCCCGCTCGGTGACCGCACCGGAGCGCTGAAGATCACCACCCAGCAGTACTACACGCGCGCCAAGAACGACATCAACCTGAAGCGCGACGAGGACGGCAATCCGATCGGGGGATCGGGAGGCATTCGCCCGGACAAGATCGTGGTCGAGTCGGAGAAGGATATCGAGGCCCAGCGCACCGTGATGCGGGAGAATCCCGGCAACCGACGTTTGGTTGCCCAGATCAGCCCGCAGGTCAAGGAAGCGGTCCAAATCCTGCGCAATCGTCTCGACGGCAAACCGTTCCCGGAATCCGAGAAGAACAAGGCCGACAAGCAGAACGACGCAGCCAAGAAGGAAGAAGGCGAGTAATTCCAGCCTTTTCGTCGAATGCGCTGAAACGTCAAACCCGGCCGGGGAGGGCAGCCTCCCCGGCCGGGTTTTTCTTCGACATCGTTCAGCGCGTCGGAACGGCTCGGTGGTTTACGTCGGACGCTGCGCCGCGATTACTTTTTGCCGGTGGATCCGGGGCGGTGGATCGGGATCGCGTCGAGCCAGTCGGGAACGTCCTCCGGGGCCCAGCTTTGGACATTCAAAGTCAGCACCGAGGCCAGCGGGACCCCGAAGTCGACGTTGCCGCCCGATCGGTCCACCAGAACCCCGACTCCGCAGAGCGACGCGTCGCAGCGTTCGACCAGGTCCACGCACTCGCGGATTGAGCCGCCGGTGGTGAGGATGTCGTCCACAACCAAGACCCGTTGGCCGGGCTCGATGTGTTCCGGGCGACGCAGGAAGCGGGCACCGTCAGGGCCCTTTTCTCCGTACGCCGCAGGAATTCCCAGATGATGGGCGACCCCGTAGGCGAGTACGATGCCGAGGGTTGTCGGCCCGAGAACCACGTCCGGCTTCGTCGCGGCACATCGCTTGGCGAGTTCGGCGCACAGTGTGTCGACATGGCGCGGATGGCGCAGGAC
>CAZYBA010000330.1:0-1886 GCA_964646105.1 uncultured Armatimonadia bacterium | reverse complement strand
CTTTTCGAAGTAGGTGTCGGAATGCCGGCCGCTGGTGAGGACGAAGTGCCCCTTGAGCAGCGCGCCGCTTTCCTCGAAAATCCGCAAGGCGTCTTGGTCTGTCATGGCGCCCCCATTCTACCGGGACGTTCCCACGGTGTGGGCCCCGCCGACGTCGGTCCCCGACCCGGTGAATATCCGGGAAAGCGGGATAAAGAATCCGGTTCCGGCGTTGTTTTTGGTACGCTGGAAAAGCCGTCTCCCAACGACGGTCGTTGGCAACGAATCCATGGATCCGATCACCCGTCGTAGTTTGCTCGGCAACAGCGCCCGCGGTCTGGGTGCGCTTGCGCTGGCACAGCTGCTGAACGGCAGCGCGTCTGGCGCCGCAGGTCCGATTCGCGCCAAGCGGGTGCTCTGGCTGACCATGGCCGGTGGGCCGTCCCAACTCGAACTGCTCGATCCCAAGCCGGAGCTGGCGCGCATGCATGGCAAACCCATGCCGTCCAGCCTGACTCAAGGCCAACAGCTGGCCCAGTTGCAGGGCAAGCCGCTGAATTGCTTCGGCCCCCAGTTTGGGTTCAAGCGATACGGTAAATCGGGCATTGAAATCGGGGAGTTGCTCCCCCACATCGGGTCGGTGATCGACGACATCTGCGTGGTGCGTTCCATGACCACCGACGCGATCAACCACGACCCGGCCCATATGTTCATGAACACCGGATCGCAGATTGCCGGACGTCCGAGCATGGGATCCTGGGTGACCTACGGTCTGGGAAGCGAGTCCAAGGATTTGCCGGGGTTCGTGGTGCTGGTGTCGACCGGGAAAGGGCGGTCACCGCAGCCGATTTCCCAGCGTCAGTGGTCGTCGGGGATGTTGCCGGGCAAGCACCAAGGGGTCCAGTTGCGCAGCCAAGGCGATCCCGTGCTCTATTTGTCGTCCCCGCCCGGCGTGCGTCCGGATGCGCAAGGGGCGGATATCGACACCATCCGTACGTTGAATCGGCATCACGACACTGCGGTGGACGACCCGGAGATTCAGACACGGATATCGCAGTACGAACTGGCGTTCCGCATGCAAATGTCGGTTCCTCAACTGACCGACCTCTCGGGCGAGAGCACGCAGACCCTCGAGGATTACGGCTGTCGTCCCGGGGATGGTTCGTTCGCGTCGAACTGTTTGCTGGCCCGCCGGCTCGCCGAGCGCGGGGTGCGCTTCATCCAGCTCTACCACCGCGACTGGGACCATCACAGCCAGTTGCGTGAGGAACTTCCGATCCGTGCCCGGGAAGTGGACCGTGCGTGTGCGGCGTTGATCCGGGATCTCAAGGCCCGCGGGATGTTCGACGACACGTTGATCGTCTGGAGCGGGGAATTCGGGCGCACTCCGATGTCGCAGTCCGACAAGGGGACTGTGGGGCGGGACCATCACAACAAGGCGATGTCGATGTGGTTGGCAGGCGCGGGGGTGCGCGGCGGGATGGTGTATGGCGCCACCGACGATCTGGGGTATGCGGCGGTTCAGGACGTCTGCACCGTCCATGACCTGCACGCGACGATGTTGCATCTCCTGGGGTTGGATCCGGAACGTCTGGCAGTGAAGCACCAAGGACTGGATGTCCGTTTGATCGGTGTCGAGCCGGCCAAGGTGCTGCGTTCCATCCTGACGTAAACAAGGTCTTGTGGGGAGACTTGGTTGCACGGGACCCAGGGTGTCGGATGGCTGAGGGATTCCGGACTCGATCAGCGCAGTTTGAACCGAATGGGGTGCGGTCGGGGGTCGTCGTTGACCGAAACTTCCATTTGCCAGTTGCCGGACGCCATCCCCTTGGTGTTCAGGTTGACTTGGTAGGCCTGACCCGTGGCTTGTGCGGTCGCAGGCCGGGGTTTGGCGTCCGGTCCGGGCC
>CAZYBA010000329.1:1581-4168 GCA_964646105.1 uncultured Armatimonadia bacterium | reverse complement strand
GAATTCGAAAATCCTTTTTTTTGTCGCAATCCGACGTTGTTCCCGGCAACACCACGGCCCCATTAAGATGTCATTTGGGCGGTGCCGACACCGGTTTCCCGGGTACTTAGCTGCGCCGGAACGCGTTCGAGCACATTCGCGGTGCCTGCCACGTACTCCGAATGCGCGCGGGGCGAATAGAAGAAAACGGTCTCAAGGTTCGGTTGTTATCGGGTCCGGTGATGTGGAAATGTGTAACGGGCTTCTGCGAGCAGAAACGAGCGTTTGCTGGCGAGGTGCGACAAGTTCCCGAAAAAGCGCTGGAGCCAATAATCAACCGTTTCCTGATCGACCCGCCCCCCCTCGTGGTCGAGAACCGCGAATTCGTAACTCCAAATGCCCGTGCGGGGGTCTGTCTCGAGTGTCAGTTCGAGGAAGACTCCCCCACCGACATCGCGTTTGTACCGGTCCCGATCAATAACACCGAACGGCTGCAGAGGCGCGAGCGCCAACGGTTCGTTGTTGGCCAGAGTCCACATCTCCTGCGCGATCCGCTGGTCCTGGTCGACCGAACGGCGGCTCATGCCAGGTTTTCCGGATTGAGTCCCAGCAAATCATGCGGGAGGAAACGACCGTCGCGGCGAATGCACTCGCCATCGAACCAGACTTCACCACCACCCCACTCCGGACGTTGGATCAGGACCAAATCCCAATGCACCTGCGATCGATTTCCATTGCCCGGAGAATCGTAGGCATTGCCGGGGGTGAAATGCAACGAACCGGCAATCTTCTCGTCGAAGAGGATGTCGCGCATCGGGTTGAGGATGTGGGGGTTGAACCCGAGCGAGAATTCGCCGATCCGGCGCGCGCCGTCGTCCGTATCCAAAATCGCGTTCAAGCCGTCGGTATCCGAAGACGTTGCCTCGACGATCCGACCAGCCTCCAGAACCAGACGAACCCGATCGAACGGTTTCCCCCGATATACGGTGGGCGTATTGAATTGGATGACTCCGTTTGCACTGTCGATGGTCGGACAAGTGAAACACTCGCCGTCCGGTACATTGCGCAATCCGGAGCAGACCCGCGCCCCGATCCCCTTGATTGAAAACGAGATATCGGTGCCCGGGCCGACAATGCGGACCTGATCAGCCTGCTCCATCCGCTGACGCAACGGTTCTTGCGCGCTTGCCATCCGCGCGTAGTCCACCGTGCAGACATCGAAGAAGAAATCCTCGAATGCTTCAGTGGACATTCCTGCAGCCTGGGCAAATGCCGGACTGGGCCAACGCAGGACACACCATCGGGTATGGTCGACACGTTGCCGCGTGACCGCGTCAAGCAACTGTTTCTGAACCAAAGCCATCCGGTCCGTCGGCACGTCCGACATCTCGAAACTGTTGGCAGCGCCACGGATGCCGATGTAGGCGTCCATGGCCTGCATCCGCGCCAGTTCCCATTCCCCGGCTATTTGCGCTTCCGTCTGCGAGATTGTCCGGTACCACCTTCGCAATACCGACATCGAACGGGTTTCGAGAAAGACGTGCGCTCCTCGCGCACGGATCCGGTCTACAAGCACCCCCACGAAATCCGGCGAAACATCGTACGCGTCCACGAAGACACGTTCCCCAGCCTGCAGGCGTGTGGAGTGCTCGACGAGCAGATTGGCCAATTGAAGATGACGCGGATCGGGCATGGACCATTCTAGCGTGAATCCATCCGTCACCCGGACCGAACTCGACCGTAAAAAAGTTGGAACATTGAAACAGCTGCGTCGTCTAAAAGTTTCCGGCGATTGACAAGGACAACCACCATCGTCCGCCGAATGTTTGCTTCTGCGTTTCGGATACCGCAGGTTTCCCGCCGGGGGAACATTCGGCTCCGGTTCCCGGTACAGGATACGGGGAGCCCCCGACGATCGTCGTTACCGGGTCCAAGTTCCTGGTTCGAATCGGTGCCGAATCGGGTATTGTCGCAACCGAGTCTATTAGAGATGTCTACCGAATTTACTGAAAGCATTGGCGAAGACCCGTCCGCGGGCGCAAGCCCCAGCGGGCATTCCGACACGGGCGCCCTGTCGGCCGGCGACGCGTCGGATGCCGAGCCGGGTCGAATTCCGTCGGCGCGCGCCCTGGAGCATGAAGATCGCATCTTCCAGAACATTGTGGCGGAGCGTGCAAACGGGGCAAGCGCGAAGTTGCTTACGCCGGCTCAGGAAAAGCATCTTGCGATGCTGATCGAGGCCGGTGGGCCGCGCGGCGAGCACGCACGTCAAATCCTCGTCAACTCCAACTTGCGTTTGGTGACATCGATCGCCAAAAAGTACCAAAACCGCGGGATTGCGATGGAGGACCTGATCCAGGAAGGCACACTGGGTCTCATCCATGCGGTGGACAAGTACGACCACAAGCGTGGCTTCCGTTTTTCCACCTACGCCACCCACTGGATCCGTCAGGCCTTGGGACGGGCGGTGGAGAACCAGGGCCGAACCATTCGTTTGCCATCCCATGCAATCGAGAGCCTTGGCAAGATCAAGCGCACGCGGGAAATGCTTGCCACCAAGCTGAACCGAGTTCCGACTTCGCAGGAGATTGCAAAGGAAATCGAACTT
>CAZYBA010000329.1:0-1571 GCA_964646105.1 uncultured Armatimonadia bacterium | reverse complement strand
GAGGCCGAGACCCCGGAGCCGATGAGCCTCGACGCTCCTGCGGGCGACTCCACGACCCGACTGGGCGACCTGTTGCCCGCCGAGGACGCCACCAATCCGTCGACGAGGATCTTCCGCCGCGCTGTCCGCGAAGAAATAGATCATGCCTTGGGACATCTGACCGATCGGGAAAAAGAAGTGCTGAAACTGCGCTACGGTCTCGACGAAGAAGATCCCCTCCCCAAAACGTTGGAGCAAGTCGGGAAGGAATTGAAGCTGTCCCGCGAGCGTGCCCGTCAAATCGAAGCGGGTGCCCTGCAGAAGCTTCGCCGAAGCGAGGTCGGTGGTCGGTTGCGCGAGACCGTCACCGCGTAGCCCCGCAACTCCCCCGTTCCGCGGCCGCCTCCCACAAGGCGAGTCGGCCGTTCTCTTTTCCCCTGAATATCCCCTTTTGACGGCACACAACGTTCGTCTCTAACTGCGCCACGGAACGCACCGAATCCGGATCGCTCAGCGGATCTCCAATTCATACAGCCAGGGCCACCGTTTTCCGGTCACCAACACTCTTCCCGTTCGGCTGTCCCACGCAATGCCGTTGAGCACATCGGCAGTCGGTGGTCGTTCGGCTTTCGGATACAGCCCCGACAAGTCGACCCAGCCGATCACGGTTCCCGTACGCGGGTCGATCCGAACAATGCGCTCGGATTTCCACACATTGGCCCAGAGTTCTCCACGAACAAACTCCAGTTCGTTCAACAAACCCACAGACTTCCCGTTCTCGAGAACACGGAACTCGGAAATCACCTTGAACCCGTCAGGGTCGTGGACGCAGATGCGCGACGTTCCATCCGATCGGTACAAATACTTGCCGTCGCCCGCCAAACCCCACCCCTCGCCGTCGTACCGATAGGTGCCCAGCGGTTCGAGGGTTTCGCGATCGAAGCGAAACGCGACGCCGTTCCTCCAAGTCAGCACCACGATTTCGTGTCCGTGGATCGCGGTACCCTCCCCGAAGACATTCGGGGCGAGATCCACCTTGGCGATCACAGTTCCGGAAACGGCATCCACGATCCGAAGCGTGGATTCACCGACAAGACCGGTGGATTCGATCAGTCGGCGATCCGGGGCGATCACCAAACCTTGGGTAAACGCGAGAGGGTCGTGGGGATGGCGGGCGGCCACCCGGTACTGTCGGGTTTGACTTCCTCCCCCGCAAGAGACCAACGTCACGAGAATAAAGCAAAGCCACCCCATCGCGTGCCTGCGGTGGGGTGGCTTGGTGGCCGGCGTGACATTCGGGTCACGCAAGGCCAGCGAATCCATTCGATTGCCGATCAATATCTCAACCGAAGATTTTGTATTTTTCCTGGAGAACGGAACAGGATGAGCGGACCAGTGCGGCGGAGCGAGCGACACCGGCCTTTTCTTCGTCGGTCAACGGCACCTCGATGATTTTTTCAATGCCGGTCGCTCCCAGGAGTGTGGGTACTCCAATGAAAGTGCCATCGACACCATACTCGCCTTGCAGGAGGCAAGCGCACGGCAGGATGCGTTTCTTGTCGCGCAGGATCGCTTCCACCATCTGCACGGTC
>CAZYBA010000328.1:370-4168 GCA_964646105.1 uncultured Armatimonadia bacterium | reverse complement strand
GACCAGGCGCAGCGACTCCAAGTGCTCGCCCGCGGCGGCGGCTGCCGCCGCTTCGATGCCCGCCCAAGGAACGTCCACCGCGAACACAGGCGCAATGTCCCGACTGGCGGAGGGGAACCGGGATAGACGTCGGAATGAACCCGCCGCGGAATCCGCACCGGCCGCCAACACGGCCGCATCCAAGTCGAAGAAACAGGTTCGGCGCGGGAGGTCGGGAGCCAGATCGATCGGCTGGCCCGACTCGGGGTCCCGGGACGGCATCGCCGCGGACGACGATACCTCGGCCACTATCCCGGCTGGCTTGCCGGCGATGCGCAGTTGGGCGCAGCGGTAGGGATGGGCCAGCGGATGGCTTCCCGGTTCCCACGAAACCGTGCCTATGTTGAGTGTCGCCAACAATTCTTCCACGACGCCCTTGGCATAGTAGAAATCGGCTACCAATGTCTCGGGACGGATACCCCATTGACCAGGCAGGCTGGAACCCGCCAGCACCCCTGCGATCCGATCGGGCTCCGATGGTTCGCCCCCGGATACGCGCCGGTATACGGGACCGATTTCGAACAAGCCGACATCCTTTTGACCGGACGCTGCCGCACGGGCAAGGACGGTGGCAAGGCCCGGGAGGAGGGACGTCCGCAGTGACGAGTACTGCGGGGCCATGGGATTGCGGATGGGAATGCGGGTTTGCTGCTCGTCGACGGTCCAGGCGGTTTCCGCGGAGGTCAACGAGTGTCCGACCACTTCCTGCAGACCGGAACCGACCAGGGACGCGCGTGCCCGTGCCAGGAACCGTCCGCGCGGCGTGTCGGAACCACGTCCGCTGTTGACCGCCGGCAGTGTCTCGGGCAATTGGTCGTAACCGAGCGCAATCCGGCCGATTTCCTCCGCGATGTCTTCCTCTATGGTGAGGTCGGGACGCCAAGACGGGGCGAGGCAGTCGAAGGCGCCGGCGGATCGCTCCACCTGCACTCCCAGCCGCTCCAATGCCGCAATTGCTTGGTCACGGTCGAAATCCACGCCCAGTAGATCGCGCATGCGGCCGACCCGGGCGAGGATGCGCTGCGGAGGCCGCGGGGCGGGGTAGACGTCCAGCAATCCGCCGTCGACGGTGCCGCCGGCGGTCTGAAGGATCAGCATGGCTGCGCGCGCCGCGGCAACAGGAACCAGTTCGGGATCGACAAACCGTTCGAAACGGTAGCTGGCTTCGCTCGCCAAGCCGAGTGATTTGGATCCTTTGCGGACAACCACGGGGTCGAAATGAGCGGATTCGAGCAATATGTCGGTGGTGGAACCGCTCACCTCCGTATCGGCCCCACCCATGATCCCGGCGACGGCGATCGGGCGGACTTGGTCGCAGATGCACAGGACATTGGTCGGTAAATCGCGGTCCTGGCCGTCGAGGGTTCGGATCTTCTCGCCAACTCCCGCCCGTCGGACCACGATCCCGCCGTCGAGGGTAGCAAGGTCGAATGCGTGCAACGGCTGGCCAAGTTCAAGACAGACATAGTTGGTGATGTCCACCACGTTGTTGACCGGTCGGTATTTGTCGCCGAGGGCGTGGCGGAGGCGTTCGGCAATCCACTCGGGGGCCGGACCAATGCGAACGCCGCGGATTACCAATCCGGCATAGCGGGGGCATGCGTCGGAATCGTCGATCCGGATGGAGAGCGGGTTGCCGATCTCGCCGGGTTTCAAAGGCGGGGCGGAGAGTGGCTTGAGTTGCAGGGTCGGATCGACTGCGCAGGCCTCCCGGGCGGTGCCGCGTACCGAAGCCCAGTCGCCCCGATTCGGGGTCACTTTGGTGTAGAGGGTCGGGCCTTCGAGGATCTCCTCGACCTCCAGTCCGGCCATTGTCAGCGAGTCGCAGAACCGATCCAGCGCGGCGGGATCGTCCGGAACTTCAATGTGGTCGCGCAACCAGGAAACAGGAACTTTCATGGGATCGGTCCGTGGGAATCAGAACTGGGCAAGGAAACGAACATCGTTTTCGAGGAAAAGGGGCAACCGGTCGATGCCGTGGCGGACCATCGGCATGCGGTCGAGGCCGAAGCCGAACGCCCAACCGCGATGGGTTTCGGGGTCGATGCCGGCGCGGCGCAGGATGTTGGGGTGGATCATTCCTGCCCCGCCCACCTCCAGCCAGCGGTCACCCCACCGCACTGCGATTTCCACCCCCGGCTCTACAAACGGGAAATAGTCGGGACGGAACCGGACAACGGCTTCGGGGCCGAAGATTCCGCGCATGATCTCCGCCATCACCCCCTTGAGATCCGCAAGGGAAAGATGGGTGTCGATGGAGAAGCCGTCGATTTGGTGGAACGTATGGGAGTGGGTGTCGTCGATTTGGTCGCGCCGGAAGCATCGTCCGATCTGGGCGACCCGCAACGGTGGCTTTGCACCCGAAGCGAGAATGCGTCCCTGGACCGGGGTGCAGTGGGTGCGCATCAAGTACTGGTCGTCGATCAGGAAACTCATCTGCTCGTCGAGCGCGGGGTGTTCTGGCGGGTAATTGAGCCAGTCGAAGTTGAAAAGCACCTGTTCCACATGGGGGCCGTCGTGGAAATGGAATCCGAGCCCGATGAAGACTTCCTTCACATCGTCGAATGTTCGGGTCAGGGGGTGGACGCGTCCCCGCGGGCGACCTCTTCCCGGAAGCGTGACATCAAGCGCTTCGGCGGCCTCGCGGGCGGCGGTTTCGGCTCCCTCGAGCGCACGTCGACGTTCGTCGAGAGCGGTTTCCACCTGCGCCTTGGCGAGATTCAGCGCTTGTCCGAACAAGGGTTTCTGGTCCGGGGGCAGGGTGCCCAGGGTGCGCAGCAGACCGGTCAGCCTCCCAGACTTACGTCCCAGAAAGTCGGTGTCCACTGCGGTGAGGGCTGCGGTGTCGGGTGCGGCCTCGATGGCGGCGAGGGCTTCGGCCAGTGTGGATTGCAGTTCGTCGGTCATCCGGTTGTCCGTCTCGAATTCCGTATCGAAAAAGGCCCGCCGGTGGGGGCGGGCCTTGGTCCTGTAAAGGCGATGCTCAGGCGCTGGCGACCTGTTGGACCAGCGCGGCAAATCCGGCCGGATCGTGCACCGCCATGTCGGAGAGCACCTTGCGGTCGAGCTCGATGCCTGCCTTGCCCATGTCGGAAATGAAGCGGGAGTAGGTGGTCCCGCACAGTCGGCAGCCCGCCGAGATACGGGTGATCCACAGGCGGCGGAAATCGCGCTTCTTGTTGCGGCGGTCGCGGTAGGCGAAGTTTCCGGCGCGCTGAACCGCTTCGTTAGCGGTCTTGAACGCGTTCTTGCGGAGGCCGAAGTAGCCTTCCGCCTGCTTGATGATCTTTTTGTGACGCTTGTGCGTCATCACGCCACGTTTAACGCGGGGCATGGTGGTTTATCCTTTCGGGCGCGGGGTTTCAGTCCGCAGTTCGTTCCCGTCGTCCAGCCCGAGGGCGGACGATCGCGCCGCAAAGCGACGCGTGGTGTTGACGATTAATAGTTGGCGCCGTAGGGCAGTTGCCGCCCGACCGCCTTGGCCTTGCCAGGGTGGAGGCTGGCTTCCTGATACAGTCGGCGGCGGCATCCTGGGGTCTTCTTGATCATGGAGTGCGCGCGCTTGGTGTGCCGGTGCATCAGTTTGCCCGATCCGGTGCCGTGGAACCGCTTGACTGCGGCCTTGTGGGTCTTCATCTTCGGCATGGGATCGTTCCTTTCGCGGGCCCGAGGAATCGGGACACCGCCAAGTTTGCGATGATATCAGTCGCGGTGGCGAAATGCAACGCATTCCGATTGCGTTGGCGGGAAGGTGACCGC
>CAZYBA010000328.1:0-360 GCA_964646105.1 uncultured Armatimonadia bacterium | reverse complement strand
TGGGATGCTATCAGATTTCTACTGAATCCGCAATGGGGGCGGCGGTCGGGGAGGATGGACCGGACCTTGTGTTGAAGGGGGATCCCGGCGCCGGTTTGAATCGCGCAAGTGCCGGGACTCGGGTTCCGGTGACCCGGGGCCCCCAAACCGGCGGGAAATCGCCCTCAGGAGCTAGTAACCATGGCGGATAAGACAGAGTCGGCGCACGAGGTCCATATTCAGGATTCCGGGGAACGTGGCCTCCCCGGAAAGATACTGCGTCCCATCAAGGTGACCATGATGGGGGCCGGTTCGGGCTTTACCCCTCGTCTCACCAGCGACATCCTCGCGATCCCGGGAAATCAGGGCGGAACCATCGGA
>CAZYBA010000327.1:0-4181 GCA_964646105.1 uncultured Armatimonadia bacterium | reverse complement strand
AGACGTTGCTTGGGGGTGTAGTTGGCGAGCGTGTACGGTCCGCAGCCGACCGGGTGGAAGCGGTATTGGTCGTTGTATTTCTCGACCGCTTCGCGGGCCTGGGGCGAGGTGAAGTGCATCGCCATCAGGTAGCGCAGCTGGGGGTACGGCTGGGTGAGGCGGATTCGGAACGTGAACGGGTCGTCGGGGTCGACCTGGACACCGGGGAATGGTTTGTCGAACTGGGGGTCGGCGAAACCGGGGCGGCTGGTCTGGAAGCCGGCGCTGTATTCTTTCCAGCCGACGATCTTGTCTTCGAGGATGCCGGCGAGGGGGAATTCGCCTTTGGGATCGGCAAGACGTTTGAAACTGTAGGCAAAGTCGTGCGCCGTTATCGGGCGCCCTTTGCTGTCCGGGAAGCAGGGGTCGTCTTGGAAACGCAGCCCACGGCGGATGGTGAAGGTCCATTCCTCGCCCCCGTCAGGGAGGGGCTTGCGGACTGCATCGCCTGCGCCGAGGTTCGGGATCAGGCGCACGGGTTGTTGGTGGAGGTAGTGGTAACGGAAGAAGGAAGGGTAGACCGCGTCGACGACCAGCGATTCGGTGGTGGTGAACGAGAAAGTCGGGTCGAGGGACTTGGGGTCTTCGCCGAAGTTGATGTAGTGGGTGTTGGCGCTGGATTCGGCGGGAGGGTAGGGGTTGTTGGTGCACCCGTTACCCCCGAACATGGCGGCGGTCGCCAACGTGCCGGCTGCGAACAGGGACGGCAGGGAGCGTTGTGACATGCCTGTCCGGTGAATTCCGTGTCGGGGCATTGTCGGGAGCCGCTGGGGAAGGCGATTCGCCATGGGTTTTCGGGAAGGCCGGGCCCTGGTTTACCGTGCTGACGCCGGCGAATTTGGACCCGGCACGTGGCCGTGGTTTAGGGTCTAGTTCAGGGTCGGCCGGTTGGCGATGCCGGTCCGGATGATGGCCAGCACTTCGTCGCGTTCGGCGCCGCTGAGCGTAAGGCGCGGGGCGCGGACCCATTCGGTGCCGAGGTTGGTTTCCTGGAGCGCGAGCTTGATCTTCTGAACAAAGTGCGGTCCGAGGTCGAGGCGCAGCAGGGGCATGAACCAGCGGTAGATGTCGCGGGCTTTTTCCCATTCCCCGGCCATGGCGAGATCCCAGAGACGTTGGTTTTCGTACGGGAACGCCAGGCCGACTCCGGCGATCCAGCCGACTGCGCCGAGCATGGCGGACTCGAGGGCGAGGGTGTCTACCCCGGCGAAGATGGCGTAGCGGTCGCCCACTTCGTTGACAATATCGGTGATGCGGGACGTGTCGGCGGACGATTCCTTGATGGCTTGGAGATTGGGCAGATCGGAGAGTTCGGCCAGCATGGACGGGGTGATGTCGACTGTGTAGCCCACCGGGTTGTTGTAGATGAGGATGGGCAGTCGGGTGGATGTCGCGACCGTTCGGAAGTGGGCGAGGGTTTCGGCGCGATCGGCCTTGTAGACCATTGCCGGCAGGACCATGGCACCGTCGGCGCCGAGGGATTCGAGGTCGCGGACATACTGGACAGCGGCGGCGGTGGACATTTCGGCGACCCCGCTGAGCACGGGGACTCGACCCGCGGCCACTTCGACCGCGCGTCGCACGACCGCGCGCTTCTCATCGGGGGCGAGGCATTGGTTTTCGCCGAGGGACCCGCAGAGGACGAGTCCGGTGACGCCGGAGTCGATCAGGACTTCGAGGTGCCGCGCGGTGGCGTCGAGGTCGAGGGACTGGTCTTGCTTGAGCTGGGTGGTGACTGCGGGAAACACCCCGCGCCAATCGATCTGGTTAACGGCCATGGGCTGATTATGTCACGGCGGGGCGTTGATCGCGAACGTCCGGGTTGGCGGCTTGGACCCGTTTGCAGCAATAATTATACATGGATAACAATTTGGGAGATCCGGATTTGGACGGGGTTCCGGTACGGGTTGTGAAATGGGGCAATTCGTTGGGAATCCGCATTCCCGCCCTGCTGGTGCGGGAAACGTCCCTGCGTGAGGGCGATTGGCTTGCGATGTCCTGCGATGCGACCGGAAATTTGAGATTGATTCGCCCCCCGGAAGGCGGTTTCGACCGCGCCGAGTTTGTGCGTCACACGGACGGATTGCGCGCGGGCGATCTGTCTGAATCCGCAGTCGAGGAAGTCCGTCGCAGGGAGCGCTTCTGACCATGGTCTATGTCGACACCAGTGTTTGGATGGCGTTGTTGTTCCCCGAAGTCCATTCGCCATCGGTGGCTGCGTGGTTTTCGTCCGAGGGACGCACGTTGGTGAGTGCGGATTGGGCGCGGGTGGAATTCGAGAGCGCGCTGGCGTTCAAACGTCGTTCCGGCCAGCTGCCAGTCGAGAGGGAAACTGCGGTCCGGGAGGCGTTCGGGCGGATTGACACGGGGTTGTCTCCGTGGGTTCCGGTCACCCGCACGGCAATGCGTCTCGCAGCCGAGATGTTGTCGGTTTCCTACGCAAGGCCCGGCATGACAGGGGGGAAGTTGTCGGAGTCGGGTCAATCGGCGACCCTGGAGACCCGGTCGCCATCTTCGGCGCCCGAGTTGTTGTCTGCGCCGTATTCGGCAGCGGGCCTGCGCGCCGGGGACGCGTTGCATGTGGCGGTGGCCCGGGAGATGGGTGTGCGCGAATTCGCGACGGTCGACCGGGTTCAGGCCCGCGCTGCGGCGGTTGCCGGTTTGGTTTTGACATTCCCGGATTCGGCGGACTGATTCGCGCGGACTGCTCCCGATCGTTGCAGGTTTGTGTGCGGATCGCTTTCCAGGAATAGGGTCCGGGCTGCGCTGGTCTCGACGTTGTCATTTCCGCCCGATGTCGCATTCAGCCTGTCGGGAAAGAATTCCTGATCGGCGCAGGATTGTGTGCGGTTCGCTTTCCAGGAATCGGGTCTGGGCTGCGCTGGTCTCGACGTTGTCATTTCCGCCCGATGCCGCATTCAGCCTGTCGGGAAAGAGTTCCCGACGGTGCAGGTTTGTGCGCGGATCGGTACACTCCGACCGTCGTTTGCAACGCAGTGGACGAGAGTCGAGGACGATTTATGAACAAGGGTCATTGGGCGGTTTTGGCGTTGGGGGTTGCTTCCATGGGCTCGGCGGGAGTGGCGCAGGGACAGACGGTGCCGGTGATTCCGGTTCCGGCGTCGGTGCAGGCTCGTTCCGACAGTTTCCGTCTCGGTGCGGACGTGGTTCTGCGCCATGACGGTCGTTGTGCGTCGGAGGCGAAGTTGCTTTCGGAGTCCCTGGCGTTGCGTCTGGGCAAGGCCCCGCGCCAGTCGGGATCCCTCGGTGTTGGTTCCGCCGGCTCCGCGATTGTGTTGCGTGTGGATTCGAGAGTGGGTGGCAAGTCCGGAGCGTACCGGCTCGATATCGGTGCCAGCGGGATTGAGATTGTTGGGAACGATGCGGCGGGGGTCTTTTACGGCACCCAGACCTTGCTGCAGATCTGCCCTCCGCAGGGAGACGGGCTGTGGAAGTCGGTGGGTGGACCGTCGCTGTCGGGTGTGACCATCGAAGACGGCCCGACGTTCGGGTGGCGTGGGTTGCAGGTGGACACAGGACGTTGGTACCTGCCGATCGCGGATCTGAAGAAGATCATCGACCAGATGGCGTTCCACAAGATGAATGTCTTCCACTGGCACCTCACCGAGGACCAGGGTTGGCGTTTCGAGTCGCGCAAGTACCCGAAGCTGACGTCGGTGGGGGCCTGGCGGCCGTCGTCGCCGCCGTACGGCAATCGCAACGGCTCCGACAACACGCGCCACGGCGGTTTTTACACGCAGAAGGAATGCCGTGAGTTGGTCGCGTATGCGGCGCAACGCCATGTGACGGTGGTTCCCGAGATCGAGATTCCCGGGCACTCGTCGGCGGCCATCTCGGCCTACCCGGCGCTCGGCAACGACGATATCGCGGGTTACAACCCGATTGTTTCGCCGCGGTGGGGTGTCCACCCGTATACGTACAGCCCGAAAGAGGAGACATTCCGTTTCCTCGAGGACATTCTGAGCGAGGTTTGCGACGTTTTCCCGAGCAAGTTCATCCATATCGGTGGTGACGAAGCCCCGAAGACCCAGTGGAAGAACAGTGCGTTCGCGCAGTCGGTGATGAAGCGCGAGGGGCTCAAGGACGAGGAGGAGCTGCAGAGCTGGTTCATCCGCCGTATC
>CAZYBA010000326.1:0-4209 GCA_964646105.1 uncultured Armatimonadia bacterium | reverse complement strand
CTGTTCTTTCCGGGGCGCAGCATTCGGGACGACAGTTCGACCGTCCACTCGAGGCGCGCTTCGGCGGGAAGGGTGGATGTGTGGAAGCGTGGGTTGAAGGCCAGAAGTTGCCGGGTGTTCACCGGGGGGCGATTGATTCCGTTCAGAACCCACTCGCGGGTTCCGGCTCGGACGACCGCCTTCATCGAGACAGTGGAGATGTCGGCGTTGCCTTGATTGTCGATCATCAGGACACTGCGGTTGAGGAGAGGTTCGCTACGCAATTCACCGTCACCGATGTTGAGTCCGACCGGATCGCCACCGGTTCCGAAATAGCCTCCGTTGATGGCCGCCACCGCACCCCGGCGCCGTGCCAACCGGGACAATGTTTCCCGACCCCGCGTCGCGTCGGTTCCCCAGACCCGGTCCTGCGCCAGTGCCGACTCGAGTCGGATGCCGGGCGATTTCGGATCGATGCGCAGGTAACTGAAACTCAACGGTCGGGCGCTGTCGCCCGCCGGACCGACCTCTTGGAAAAACTCGACTCCCGGGGCCAGCGATCGACCGTTGCGCACGGGCGTTGACGCGGGTCGCACCGCCGCATTGGTGGACAGAATCGGCTCCCAGTCCGAGGAGATGGGAGCGCACAATGCGAGCAGGGCGATTGCCGGGAACATGGCATAATTATCGGGATCGGCGAATCGACGGGTACCCGGTAATTGCTCCGGTTTTTGTCGGAAACGCTGTGTCTAGCCCGGAAATTGCTGGGGGGTACGCCGCGGCGAGTTTTCCTGAAGGAATGCGTAGGCTCGCGATTGTTTCTGTCCAAATGTTTGCGCAGCCGCGAGCGTCGGGAGTTTCGGTGTGAGTGACGAAGCGTGGGAAACGGCGCCTCGGGATTAACCGGGGGTGCGCCGGAATTGGGAGGGCGCTTTGGGTCGTGCCCGCCGGATTTCGAAATTCCGGATCGGGCGGCGGGGGGACCGGTTTTGGAGAGCCGAGTGCCGATCGGGACCCGGTTGTCTCAATCGTCGCGCAGGAAGTCCAACGCGGATTGAAGGAACCGGGGGTCTTGGGAAAGTCCGATGTGTGTGGTGTCGGGAATCGTGACGAAACGAGCTTCGGGCAGCATCACCCGCAGTCCTTCGGTGTGCGGCATGAATTCGTCGTGCTCGGCCAGGATCACCAAGGTTGGTGCCTGGACCGGCGCGATCGTATCGACCCGACCGGGCCAGCCGGGGCCGGACATCATTGCCGCAAGAGCGTTCAGGTCGTTGCCCCCGCGAATGGCGAAATCACGGAACCGCCGTGCGATGGGGGGAGCGTGTTCGGGAGAATGCGGGGCGCGCAGGGCTTCGGCAATCCAGGCCGGCTCGGGCGGAGGTGGGATGGTGGGAAGGATTTTGTCGCCGATGCCGCCGAGAACCAGACGCCGGACCCGGTTTGGATGGAGCATGGCGAACTGAAGGGCGATGGCGGCGCCCATGGAGAAACCAGCGATGTCGGTCGTGGTTTCGCCCAGTTGGTCCTGGAGGGCAATCACATCCGCACAGAGGGTTGCGGGGCGGTAAAACGCGGGATCGTCGGACTTGGCGGATCGTCCGTGTCCGCGGAAGTCGAAGCCCGCAGCGCGCCTGCCGGTGGCGGCGAGCGCACGTGTCCATCCGGTGCCATGCCAGTTTCGACGGAAGGAACTGGAGAAGCCGTGCAGCAAAACGACCGACGGACCGTCGCCCATGGCCTCGGTATGCAGCGCCACGGTGTCGCTGTGCAGAGTCCAGGAGAAGAGTCCCGGGGGTGCCACGTGCGCATGCTATCACGGGCCCGGTGGTACACTGAAACATGTCCCAGACAGCGGATTTCGCCCCGGCGCCGTTTGTATCCATTGCTGACGAACGGGGGCATTTCGGCCCGTTCGGAGGTCGCTTTGTCCCGGAAACCTTGGTTCCGGCACTCGACGAACTGGCGGAACGTTACGCAGCCGCCAAGTCCGATCCCGGGTTCCAACGGGAGTTCCACTGGCATCTGAAGGAGTTCGTCGGCCGGGAAACCCCCCTGACATTCGCGGCGAACATGACCCGTGAACTCGGTGGGGCGCGCATCTACCTGAAACGGGAAGATTTGTGCCATACCGGTGCCCACAAGATCAACAACACGATCGGGCAGATCCTGCTGGCGCGTCAGATGGGCAAGCCCCGCATCATCGCCGAGACCGGTGCCGGTCAGCACGGAGTGGCCACCGCTACGGTTTGCGCGAAGTTTGGTTTTCAGTGCGTCGTCTACATGGGCGAAGAAGACGTACGCCGGCAGGCGCTCAACGTATTCCGGATGCGCCTGCTTGGAGCCGAGGTCTGTCCTGTGGTCAGCGGAACACGGACGTTGAAGGACGCAACCAACGACGCGCTCCGCGATTGGGTCACCAATGTCCGCGACACCCACTACATCATCGGGTCGGTGGTCGGGCCCCATCCTTATCCTTCGATGGTCCGCGATTTCCAGTCGGTGATCGGACAGGAGACTCGGGCGCAGATTCTCGACCGGGAAGGCAAACTGCCGGATGCGGTGGTCGCCTGTGTCGGCGGTGGCAGCAACGCGATGGGGATCTTCTACCCATTCAGCGGCGATGGAGAAGTGCGCCTGATCGGTGTCGAGGCCGCTGGGGACGGGGTCGACACACCGCGTCACGCCGCGACTCTCGGCATGGGACGTCCCGGCGTGCTGCACGGGTCGGCGACCTATTTGTTGCAGGACCAATTCGGTCAGATCGCCGAAGCCCACTCGGTTTCCGCCGGACTCGACTACCCGGGAGTCGGTCCGGAGCACGCCAGTTTCAAGGACCGTGGCAGGGCCGAATACGTTTCGGTCACCGACGACGACGCCTTGGATGCACTGGCGTGGACCGCGCGAACCGAAGGCATCCTTCCCGCACTCGAAACCGCCCATGCATTCGCCCATGTCCGGCGGTTGGCGCCGACCATGTCCCCCGACCAAGTGATTGTTGTCTGCCTTTCTGGACGTGGCGACAAGGATGTGGACCAAGTGGCGCGGCGCATGGAAATGGAAAACTAGCCCATGTCGCGCATTGCATCCCGGATCGAGTCACTTCGGCATGACGGTGAAAAGGCCCTGGTGGTTTTTGTAACCGCGGGCGATCCGTTTCCCGACGGTACTGCCGACGTCGTCCAGGCAGCGGCGGAGGGGGGCGCCGATATTGTCGAGATCGGGATCCCGTTTTCCGACCCGCTTGCCGATGGTCCTGTTATTCAGGCCGCCTCCCTGCGCGCATTGCAGTCGGGCACCACACCGCCTCGTGTGCTTGATTCGGTTCGTCAAATTCGCCAACGGGGCATCGATATTCCGTTGGTGCTGATGGGCAGTTGGAATCCCATTCTTCAACATGGTCCGCAGCAGTTCGCGCTCGATGCGGTCGCCGCCGGGGCCGACGGCACCATTGTTTCGGATCTGTCGCCCGAGGAGGCGGAAGACTGGAAGACCTGTTCGGATGCCGCCGGGCTCGATACGATCTTCTTGCTCGCGCCGACGTCCACTCCCGCCCGCATGAGACGTGTGGGGGAGATGGCATCCGGCTTTGTCTATTGCGTCTCTCGTACGGGCATCACCGGCGTGCAGAACCAAGTTCCGGTTGACCTTCCACCTTTGGTCGAGTCGATCCGCGAGCATGGTCGGGGACTGCCGGTTTGTGTTGGATTCGGGGTGTCCACGCCGGATCAAGTGCGCTCTGTGTGTTCCTTTGCCGACGGGGCGGTCGTGGGCAGTGCATTGGTGGCAAGGCTGCACGAACGCAAGGACCTCGACGACTTGCGGGAGACAGTCGCGGCGCTCAAGGCAGCCACCCGCCGATGACACCCACGGAACTGGCGTCCCGGATCGACCAGACCCTGCTGCGCCCGGATGCGACCCGGCGGGAAACCATCGCGTTCTGCGAGGCCGCACTCCCGTACGGATTTGCGACAGTCTGTATTCTGCCGTCCTGGGTGGCGGATGCCTGCGAAGTGCTCGAAGGCAGCGGCACCCGAGTCTGTACGGTTGCGGGATTTCCACATGGCAACGCTCCCGCGGCCGCCAAGCAGGTCGAAGTGGCCACTGCGGTTGCGGACGGAGCGTCGGAAGTCGACCTCGTCCTGAACATTTCTGCATTGCGCTCCGGAAGCGACATCCTGGTGTTCGACGACATCCAGATGGCTGCGGAAATCTGCAACGCATCGGGAG
>CAZYBA010000325.1:1633-4215 GCA_964646105.1 uncultured Armatimonadia bacterium | reverse complement strand
CCAGGAAGCCCGGCGCGGGGAAGAGCTCGCGAAACTGGTCCTCGCCGTCGACGGTTTGCGGGAACAGGAATCGCAGGGGCGGCAGGCATTGCGCGACGCAGAGGCAGCCGTGGTGGTGGCCCGTGACAACGAGCGCGATTTGGATCGGCGCAGACAAGCCCGTCAGCTGGAGTTGCAACGTCTCGAAGCGGATTCCGTACAACTGGACAACCGCCATGCGGCACTGGTCAAGGACGCGGAGAGCGATCGCGCCCGGGAGCAGGAACTCGAGGCCGCGCTGGCGGTGTCGGGAGAAAACGACCTGGGTGTGCAGGCGTCGCTGGAAGATGCCGCCCGTCGCCGGGCGGCGTTGGAGGCCGAGCGCGAAAAGGAGCGCGACGCCACCGCATCGTTGCGTTCCGAGTGGGCGACGCTGCGGGAGCGCATTGCCGCCCGGGAGCGGGATGTCCAACGCCTGCGGTCCGAGGCGAACCGTCACCGAACTCGGATCGAGGAACTGAATCGACGGGCCGAGTCGTCGCGGTTGGTTTTGGAATCAGAAACTTCAGTCGGTGCCAATTGGGATTCGGAGCGGGAACGGCATTCGGCGGCGATCCGCGAGGCGACTGCCGAACTTGAGCGGTGTCGGGAGCGACGGCAGGGGTTGGTGGCGGAGAACTTCCAGCTTGCCGAACGAATCCGCTTGTTGCGCCGAGCGTCCGAGACCGCTCGGGAACGGGCGCAGCACAGTCAGGTTCGGTCGGCGCGGCTCGAGTCCCAGGCGGAGTTGATCGCGCAGCGGTTGCTGGAGGAATACGAGCTCCACCCGGACAGCGCCTGGGCACTTACTGCGGATCAGCCTCCGACTCGGGACACAACCGCGGAGGTCTCGCGCCTGCGCCGGGAGATCAAGGCGCTTGGGCCGGTGAATCCCGGTGCCGTCGAGGAGTATGAGCGCGTCTCCGAGCGGCATCGTTTTCTCGGCGAGCAACGCTCGGACCTTGAGGAATCGCGTCGTCGCTTGCTGGAGGCGATTCAGGAAATCGATGAATCCACCCGAGGTGTGTTCCTGGAGACTTTCGAGGCGGTAGGGAAACATTTCGAAAGCTATTTCCAGCGTTTGTTCGGTGGAGGCACCACCGAATTGGTGCTGACGGACCCCGCGAATGTGCTGGAGACCGGAATCGATATCGTGGCGCAACCCCCCGGGAAACGACGTCAGAATCTGGCGTTGCTGTCGGGTGGCGAGCGCGCATTGACCGCCACCGCATTGCTGTTTGCGTTCCTGGACGTACGTCCGGCGCCGTTCTGTGTCCTCGACGAGGTGGACGCGCCGCTCGATGGTGCGAACGTCGAGAAGTTTGCGGATTTGGTTCGTGAGTTCGGGCAGGGGAGTCAGTTCATCCTGATCACGCACAACGCCACGACGATGGAGGCGGCGCCACTTTGGTACGGGGTCACGATGCAGGAGCCCGGTGTGAGTCGCGGAATCAGCATGAAGGTTCCGGACCCGGTTGCGGGTTAGTCCAATGGCAGTGCGAACCGCTCGGAAGTTCGCCAGGCCGAGGATGAAACCACGACGATTGACCGGTGATCGGCCGCTTTCGCGCAGGACGTTCGGCCTCGTCCCGGAACATCTGTTTTCCCCGTAGTTTTAATGGCCTCATGGTAAAATCCAACCGCGTTCCCGCGGATTTGATCCGCCACAAAGCCGTATGAAGATTTTACTGGTGGCGCAGAAGTATCCGCCTTTCGTCGGCGGAGTCGAGGTTCACGTCCGGCAAATCAGTCGCCGCTACCGTGACCTCGGTCATGATGTTCGCATCGCGGCGGCGAATTTCGCACCTTACACCGGAAACCGGCAATGGGCCGTCCTGCATGACAGCCTTCTGGCCCCCACGGTGCGCGATCACGTCGACGGTGGCATTCCTGTCAATGCCATCAATCCGCAGAACCCATTGGAACGTGCGCGTCTGCTGCCGATGGCGTTGCGAGCGGTTCCCATCCTGAACCGTAATTACGGGCGTTTGCAGTTGGCCACCTACCCGGCGTTCCGTTCGGCTTACCTGCGCAAGGCGATTGCCCTGTGCCAGGACGTCGACGTGGTGCATTCGTTGGCGAACGGTCTGCTCGGCTGGACGTTCCGGGAGGCTGCCCACCGGTGTGGAAAGCCGTTTGTGAACACGCCGTTCATCCATCCGCATCAGTGGGGGGATGACATCGGGGATGTCGCTTTTTACAAGCAATGCGACGCGATGGTCGGGCTGGTTGAAACCGACTCCGAGTACATGCGCTCGCTGGGTGTTCCGGCGGCCACTGTTCATACGATCGGGGTTTCTCCCGATTTGCCCGATTCCGTCGACGGAGCGGGATTCCGTGAACGGCACGGACTTGGGGACCGTCCGGTTGTCTTGTATGTCGGGCGGATGATGCGCCAGAAAGGCGCGTTCGCGCTGGTTTCGGCGATGGAAAAGGTATGGGCGAAAGTCCCCGACACCGAATTTGTCTTCATCGGGCCGGGATCCGCGGAGGAAACCGCAATCTTCGACGGGATTGATCCGCGAGCCCGCTATCTGGGCAAGGTTTCGTTTCAGGAAAAGGGG
>CAZYBA010000325.1:696-1623 GCA_964646105.1 uncultured Armatimonadia bacterium | reverse complement strand
TGCACGGTGTTCTGCATGCCTTCGATGAGTGAAATTCTGCCGACCGTGTATCTGGAATCTTGGTCGCTCGGAAAGCCGGTGGTCGGGGGACGTGCGCACGGGCTGCCGGAATTGATCGAAGGCAACAATGCTGGCCTTGCGGTCGCGCAAGAGGAAGAGCCCATCTCCTCGGCCTTGGTAAATCTTTTGTCCGATCCCGATTTGCGCGCGCGGTACGCCGCGGCGGGTATGGAATTGGTGCGGAGTCGCTATTCCGTAGATGCAGTCACCGGGCAGTTGCTTGCGCTGTACTCGGATCTGGTGGAAAAACGAAACGGGAGAAAGTCACAGGCATGAAGGTGATGGTGACGGGGGGGACCGGATTCATCGGTTCGGAGGTGGTCCGTCAGTTGGTATCCCGAGGCGATTCGGTGGTGGTGGTCGACAATCATTCCTTCGGCCGCGAGGCGCACCTCGACGGACTGGATGTCGACATCCGAACCCTTGACATCCGGGACCGCGACGGTGTTTCCGCGGTGGTTCGCGAGACGAGTCCCGATGCGGTTTTGCATCTGGCGGCCATCCATTTCATTCCGTATTGCAACCAGCACCCTTACGAAGCAACCGACATCAACGTCCGCGGCACGATGAATGTTTTCGACGCCTGTGCCGATGCCGGGGTGCAGAGAGTGTTCTTTGAGTCCACCGCTGCCGGTTATCCGATCAGTGACGACCCCCATCGGGAATCGGACCTGGTTGGTCCGTGCGACATCTACGGTCTCACCAAAGTCATCGGGGAACGGCTCTGCAACGAGTTCCATCTCAAAACCGGTGCGACCGTGCGGGTGGGGCGTTTCTTCAACGCATTCGGGCGCAACGAAACCAACCCGCACCTGATTCCGGAGATTGTGGCGCAGATCGCCGGCGGCGCGCGTTTGATTCGGCTTG
>CAZYBA010000325.1:0-587 GCA_964646105.1 uncultured Armatimonadia bacterium | reverse complement strand
CTCGCGGCCGCGGTGCTGGCCATGACGGACCGGGGTGGCGCCGATCTTGACATCTGCAACATCGGGTCGGGAACGGAATTCGCGGTCACCGAAGTAGTGTCCGCGATCGGCGACGCGATCGGGGATACGATTCGCATCGAAGTGGATCCAGACCGGGTGCGGAAGGTGGAAAGAATGCACCTGGTGGCGGACAATTCACGGTTGCGTTCCTATGGCTGGGAGCCTCGTGTGTCGTTCCGCGACGGGCTTGCGGACATGCTGGTGTCGGTCGGCGCGCTGTCGTGAGCGAGGCACCGGCCACGCCTCGGTCTTCTGTGTCCGGTGCCGCGCGTCAGTCGGTAACGGTGGTGATTCCGACGCGCAACGTGGCGGCTTTTTTCGAACCTACGCTCAAGAGCATTGCCTGGGCGGACCGAGTGATCGTGGTCGACATGTTTTCGACCGACGAAACCCTTGATCTTTGCGCGCGTTACCCCAATGTTGTGGTGCATCAACGCACCGATTACATTTTTGCCAATGTCAATTACGGCATGGAGCAGTCGGAGACCGACTGGGTGATCCGTCTCGATTCGGATGAAGTGATCGGA
>CAZYBA010000324.1:0-4273 GCA_964646105.1 uncultured Armatimonadia bacterium | reverse complement strand
TCCTCCGTCGAGGCGCAGGGCGAGTGGACGCCGCCACGCGGTGAACAAAAGGACACCTCCAAGCGCGACCAATCCCGTGGCGATCCAGGCGCCGGCAGGAATCGTTTCCCGGCGCAACGGCCGCGCAGACCGTGCGGACGCAGCCGGCGGTGCGGTGATCGCCGCCGACGGCAGTTCCTGCGGCAAACGTTCCAACGGACGGCCTGTCGACGGGTCGATTTCCACACCCAATCCGTAGGTCCGCCCGCCTTTGCGACGGAACTCGCTCAGCAAACGTTCGTAGTCGCGGTTTTCCGGCGTGTCGGGGAATCGGTCGAGTCGAGCGCCGGGAATGTAGTACTTGCGGTAATTCTCACCATCTCGCCCGCCGGCATCGGGTTGGTCGTTGTACGAGTCGGTGACCAAGACCACCGCAGCGTCCGGAACCGCGTCGATACATTCCCCCAACGCGCGGTGATGGGCCTGCCGGATATTGGTTCCCTTGCCTTGGCTCGCCTGGTACGGAATCGCCTCGACCACGGACTTGCGGTCGGCCGACGTTCGCACTACCCGGTCCACCGATTTCTCAAATGCTCCGGAGAAAGGGTAAACCAACACCCGATCACCCTCGCCGACAACGTTGCGGACAATCCACAGCGCCGATTTTCGGGCCTTGCGCAAACGGCCGTCCTCCGACATCGATCCCGATACATCCATCACCAACGCGATGGTCTTGGGGTGCTTGGCGGACAGATCCTCCTGCAACTGTCGCAGTACATCCGGATCGGCCTGGGCAGCCCGAACCACCCCCAAACCACAGAGGCAACCGGCGGCCACCGCTGCTCGCAATCGCAGCGACGAGACACCCCCACCCGGAAGCATGCCGCGCACGCGTTACCAAGCGCCCCCGGCACGCACGATGCGTGCCCGAACCTCGAACGCGTGACGGAACCATCCACTGGCCGCTTCGGCCTGTCTCCCCGGGACATTGCAGGAAAAGTAGACGTCGCTGCGGTAGTCGCCCGGAGCCAACCGGGCAGCACTCACCACCAGCGTGACACGGGCCGACGCGCCGGGGGCCAAAACCAGAGGCAACGCCATCGGACGGACATTGAGCCAAGGGTGCTGGGTCCCCACCATGCGGATCAACAGCGTGGCGTCCCCGGCGTTCCGGACATCCCCGGCGATGGTGCCACCCGCCCCTTGGGTGATCATCGGTGCTTGCACCTGCTGGAATGCGATGGACGGATAGCCTCGGTTTTCGACCGTCGAGCTGGCTGGTGCATCGAGCGGCCGGAACGGGTCGTCGTCGACAGCCTCGGTCGGCACCAGATCGGTCGTCTGCACAGTCCCCTTGCCCGGCGACAACGCCATCGTCTCCAGCGTCGACAAGACTTGCTGAAGGTCGTCGAGCTGCGCGCACCGGAGGGCAATCCCCTCGATGCGTGACCTCACAACCGGGTTGGCGAACGGTCCGGACGTCGGGAGGAGGGCCGCCATCATTTTCCCCAACGCGCGGATGTCGTTTTCCGGAACCGCCTTGCCCCCGTACAACGGGGCATGCATCGGAGCCGAAGGGTCGGTGCAACCGAAATCGGCAACCCGCACCGATTGGTCGTCGCCGATCAGAATGTTTTCGTAGGAAATCCCGGCGTGGGGCACCCCACGGCCATGGGCGTATCGGATCGCGTCGAAAACCGGTCCCAGGATGTTTTGCAACGCCACCACATCCGGACGCCCGCCGGTTGCAACCAAGTGCTGACGAAGATTGCGTCCGCGCAGCGCATCGCGAACCAACCACAACGCCCCCTCGAACAGGAACCAACGCCGCAATCGCAAGAGGTTGGGATGGTCCAGGCCCAACGCATCCGTCGCACGTCCCTTCATCGCCGGATTGACAATCTTCTTGATCATCACCGGACGCCCGTGCACAGGATCGTTCGCCAACCACGCCTCCGCACTCGGGTTGGGAGTCGGAACCGGGCGGGGGCTCTCGAACAGGCTCAGTATCGGATGGTCGACGTTCACAGCACTCCGATTATACGCCGTGGCCCCGGGTGTCCCGATCCGCAATCCGCAGTGCGACCAACACTCCGTGCGATCCCGCCAGCACCAGAATGCCGTCGGTCAGCGCCGGATCCGCAATCCACTGCGCACCGGGCACCCCGGCCTCGTACAGCACCTCGTCCGCCTTTCCGGCGCTGCAAGCGTGCAAACGCCCCTCGGTGTCGGCCAGCAAAAGGTGGCTGGTGGTGAGCAAAGGCGACGCACGGACGGGGCGTCGCAGGAAATGGTGCCGGACCAATCGCCCCGTGGCAGTCGCGATCCGGTGCGCCCCGTTCGCCGCCGGAACCACCACGATTGTCCCGTCGCCCGCCGGTGTTCCGGAAACCGCCGCCCCCACCGCCTTGCACTCCCATTGCACCGCCCCGTCCGACAACCGCCTGCAAACCACGTCGCCCTCGGTATCCCCCGAAACAACATGCTCCCCTTGCACCCACGGGGCCGCGTCGAAACCCGTCCCTTGCCGAGTCTGCCACAACACCGCTTCCGTACCGACCCGCACCGCCGTCACCGTCCCGGAGTTGTCATGGGCAACCACAATCGATCCATCCGAGGCCGGCGCCAGACCCGACGCCGAGGGCAACGGGGTGGACGTCAGGACTTTTCCGTCGTCGGGAGCCACTTGGACCAAAGCACCGATACCGCCACAGTCCATGGCCCATGCCACCGGACCGGCCGCAATCGCGATCGGCGATGAAAACACCTTGCCGCCGAGACGGATCTCCCACTGCCGGGTGCCACGCAGCAGGTCGAACGCCATCGCGGTTCCGTCGACCGTCGCCAGATACACCATGCCCCCGGAAATGGCCAAGCCCCCCTTGCCCGGGTAGACGGGCTCCGGAAGTTCGACCGGATCCCAAGGGCGGGCTCCGGTGGCAATGTCGAACGCGTGGAGCCAGGACCTGCCCTCCGGATCCGTAGCCGCGACCGCCACCAGTCCAAATGCCGCAGCCGGAGCCGACCACGCCCAACGCTTGCCCGGCGCCGGCACCATCGAAGGGAAGGACCACAGACGCGCGCACCCGTCCACACGCACCGGACGGAATCCCCCGTGCGACGGATCGCCTCCCGGGGAAAACCACTCCGGATCGTCCCGCACCACATGGGAAACATCCGCCACGCAGAACCGCGCGGCGGCGGTGTTCGGTTCGCCGCATACCGGACACTCCCGCAAGCGTTCGTAGCACCACGGGCATACGGGCGGGAATCCCGCACCATCCCCGCCTGCTTCCGGGTCCAATCGTTTCGCGCACTGCGGACAATGGAAGACGGGAAGACGAACCGGCAGCACGCCGGTGACAACCGGCTCGGCCGACTCGCCAACCCGGTACTGCCAGGCGATGCGGATCTCTCCGGACGGTTCACCGCCTTCGGTCAGTTGACGCCGGGCGCCCTCGGCGACGACAACGACGCGCAGCGGTTGACGCTCGCCCGGACCCAGCGCCAATTCTCCTACCGGAATCTCGATCCATGGACTGGCGCTCTGAAGACGGACCGTAATCACGGCGTCGGTCCGACGATTCACGACCGACCATTCCAAGGCGATCCGCCCGGATGACGACACCAAATTCTTGGGAATGCGCAGGACCGCAGGATCCCAGGGAACATCGTCGGGCAAGGTCATGGCACGCAGGGGGTGACGTTCAAACGGTGTTCGCGCGGTGGAAACGGATGTCGAGGGTGCGCAGCATGGTGTGCAATCCCGCGTCCTGAATCGGCATCAGGTACGCGTCCCGACCGCTGGCGTTGTGGTGCGAATGCCACCAACCGGGAGGGGTTGTGAACGCCCCGCCGGTCTGCCACGGAACCACGATCGGGTCGACCAGGTTGCCGTCGGCATCCACATGTTCCGCCACCTTCGTGCAACAGCCCGGCGGACACTCGATGATGTAGTCGAGCGCCACCGACTGGTGGCGGTGCGGGAGTTGGTCCGCACCGGCCGGCAACACACCCACCATGGCCCAGAGGACATGGGTGATGGTCATGGTCTGTGGAAAGTTCGTGTTCGTAAGCAACACACTGATCCGGGACCGTTCCTTCGCCAGAGGATCCGCCGCCGCCGCATCCACCTCCGCCTTCACCATGTCCCAGCGCCAGACTGTCGGCCGGAACCGCGCCCGATCGGGTGCGACTCCGAGATAGCGCAACAGCGGCTCGTCATGAACCCAATACCAAATCGTGTCGGTCTCGGCAGTGTGGACTGCTTCCCCGCTGTGCGGCAATATCACCC
>CAZYBA010000323.1:740-4276 GCA_964646105.1 uncultured Armatimonadia bacterium | reverse complement strand
CGAGCATTACAAACGGTTCAACGAACGTCTGAACCGGTACGGAATCCAGATTTATCGGGTCGCACACCACGGTGTGCACAATGTTGAAGAAATTACACTGGGATTGCCGGGCCGCGATGAGAAGATCGACGAGTTTTGCCGATTCATTGGAGAATTGGGCAAGGCAGGGATTCGCTATCACACATACGCCCACATGGGGAATGGCATCTGGAGCACCGGTTCCACCCCGGGACGAGGCGGGGTTGATTCCCGCGTTCTCGACATCAAGAACGCCAAGGGCTTTTGGGACGGCAAGGTGTTCGAAGGCGAACTGACGCATGGACGCGTCTACAGTGAAGATGAACTCTGGGATAATTACGCCTATTTTCTCAAACGCGCCGTTCCCGCAGCCGAAGAAGCTGGAGTATTTGTCGGTGTGCATCCCGACGACCCGCCTGTCTACGCGCTGGGTGGTGTGCCGCGCTGTATTTTCGGCAATTTCGAAGGCTACAAGCGCGCCATAGAAATGGCGGACAGTTCCCATTTCGGAGTCTGTCTCTGCGTCGGCTGCTGGCTGGAAGGCGGACCGATCGGCATGGGGAACACGGTCGTGGACGCCATCCGCTACTTCGGAAACATGGGCAAACTTTTCAAGGTCCACTTCCGCAATGTCAGCAATCCGATGCCGGAGCCATGGCGCGAGACGTTCATAGACGACGGCTATCAGGATATGCATGAAGTGATGCGGGCATTGCGGGAAGTCCGCTTCGACGGCGCGATCATCCCGGATCACATACCGCATATGGTCGGCGGACACCGGCCAGGACTTGCATACTCGATTGCCTATATGAAGGCATTGGTTCAGGCAGTCAACAACGAGAGCGGTGGGCCGGAATAGCGGGATTTCGAATCCGAAGGCTCGCAACAAAAAACAATGCCCCCGGAGAGCACCACGCTCCGGGGGCATTGTTTGACTGAATCAGTCGCGATTGAACGCAAACAAAGCGGTCTAGCGCGCGATTTCCAGTACCACAGGTTTCGACGCATGCTCTGTCCAGCGCAGTTCATCCCGAACAACCCTGCCCACGACCGCCACACCATACTCGCCTACAGGCGCATTCCCCTCAGCCTTCAGGACGAGTTTTCCTTCGTTGACGTTCTCGGCAAGAACCACCTCGCCAGTCACCCCCGAAGGAAGGCCACGGACGACGACAGGAACTTTGGCACCGTAACCTGCCGCACGCCGTATCCGTACGGGAATCTCGGTACTCCCCCCGGGCGTCAGCCGGATCCGGTCGCCATCGACGTCAACAATCAGATCCGCCACGCCTGCAATGGCTACCGTAGGAAAGACTGTCGATACCGGGGAATAGACAACCTGCTCGCCGTTTTTGACATAAATTTCTGTCAAAGAACGGGCGGGTCGGCGCAGGACTTGTCCATTGGCAACACCAATGCCCGCCAACGCGACCGAAGCCGCGCCCTTTGCTGCAACATCCCCTTCCAGCACGAGCACTGTCTGGCTCTGACCGGCCGGAATCTCGGTCTTTCCGAGGATACGGATTCCGTCCGGTACCCCCGACCACTCCAATGCGACGGATCCGCTCATGGCGTGACGTCGCTCCAGTTGGACCACAACGGGAACCCGGCCACCTGCGGGAACGAGGGGCGCGTCCGGGGCGAAAGTCACTCGAAAGTCGGGCGTCGCCGGCCGCACCGTTAACCGATAGACCGAATCCGGACTCCCGAGACCATGCAGGTCCGAAACCCGAATCGAGAATCTTCCCGAGGATGGCGCGCCCCAGACCAAAGAGGGATCTCGCCCTCGAACATCATCGGCAACAGCCAGACGATTTCCCTTGGTGTCGTGAACGGAAAGCACGGGATCAAGTCCGCTACCCAAGCGGTACGCATCCAGGTCTAATTGATAGGCGGTTCCACCCACTGCGTCAAATTGGAACCAGTCCTCATCGGCAGGAACCCCTTTCGACGCCAAGGAACCGTTGACCACCACGGGAACGGCAATCGGTGTTGCGGTCGCGACCCGGTTGTTGGTCTCGACCTCGCGGACTTCTTCAAGTTCAGAAATTCCCAACCGAATCGAATTTGTCGCCAGATTCCCGATCGCAACGGCCGTTGACCATGGATCATCGGGAAGAAGCGTCGGAAAAGATACCGGCGCAACAGCGGGGCTGGGCAGATTGACACCGCGCAAGGCTAATTGCGCAATTGTCCCCTGACGGCCTCCCGCGGGAAAAGCAGAGGTCACCCAAGGAATAGCACCGACAGTAAGGCGATATCGGAAATCGCCACCCGATCGAAAAGAAAGATCCCGCAGGTGTATCCGGTACGAACCGTCGGACGGGATCTGCACCTGGAGTGTGGCGTCAGGGGCTCGCAATGCGAGGGCCGAAGCCAATTCTCGCCCACGGGAATCCTTGAGCACCACCACGGGGACCAACGGCGATCCGAGCGACCCGGCGGTCGCATCGACAACAATCCATTCGCCCTTTTTGGCATTGAATTCGAAGACGTCGACATCTTCCGCGCCCTCGACACTTCCGACCACGGTCGACGGGATCGGGATGATCTGGGGCTTTGCCGGCGCATTCGGTTCTGTCTCGATTACTTCGTTCCACGCACCGATTACCAAATGCGCGACATCCGAAACACCCGCCCGGGTGACGATCCTTACCGGATACCGGCCCGGAGGTACATCCGCAGCCACGCGGATTCGCGCCACGCAGTTCCCCTCGGGGTTTTTGGCGTTGTCCGGTGTCGGAGTTGGGGTGAGCGACACGACCGTTATGCCGGGATGCGAAACGAGCAGCGCCGATGCTGTGCCGATCCAAGTGCCGGACAGAGTCCAGTCGAACTCGCGACCCCGCTGAACACCGATCGGCGATACCCTTTGCAACGCCGGGCGAAACGTTTGGGCGGCTACCATGGTGGGGGATGTGCTAAGCGCTATGCACAGAATCCCTAACGCTCTGGCTGGGTACATCACAGGGCGGAAACCTTTGGCGTGGTGTCGAAGGTTTGCATCACTTTCTTCGAATCGATATCCCACACCAACGCTTTTCCGTCCCAAGTCCCCGCCACAACCCGTTTGCCCGCTGGATCGAGGGCGACACTGTAAACCCATTCGTTCGCGTCCCCGAAGGCGGCGATCTGGTTCGAGTTCAAGTCGAAAATCCGGACCTGCTTGTCCGCACTGACGGTCGCGATCCGTTCCGCGCGGGCGTCAACGCCCCAAACCATGCCTCCATGCCCGGTATCGCCGGCATGCCCGCTTCCCTCGGGGTTGAAATTCCAACGCCGGACGCGTTGTTCCGTTCCCGTGTGGAATTGACTGCCGTTGGGCGAAAACGCGACCGAAACCACCGGGTCGTCACCGACCCCGACCGAATGGAGTCGCTTTCCGGTTTCCAAATCCCAGACCTTGGCGGATTTGTCGGCACCGGAAGTAACCAAATATTTGCCTCCGGGATGAAATGCGACTGCCAGTACCGCATCCGAGTGGTCACGAAGCGTTTGCAGAATCTTTCCGGAGTTGA
>CAZYBA010000323.1:0-730 GCA_964646105.1 uncultured Armatimonadia bacterium | reverse complement strand
ATTTCCCAGACCTTGACCATCTTGTCCGCCGACGCGGTGACTACCCGTTGGCCATCCGGAGATACGGCGACCCCCTGAACAACGTCCGTGTGGTCCCCGAAAGAACGGATTTCCTGGCCCGCCGCAACATCCCAGACTCGCACTTCACCGAATGCGCCCGGCAGCCCACCTCCGGCAATCAGTTGCCTGTTATCCTTCGTGAAGGCCAACGCGCGTACCGAGTCGGCGTGTCCCGTCCATTGCGCCCGAACCTGCCATGTTGTCGCATCGATCAGAATTACCCGTTGGTAAGTTCCGATGGCGACGGATGCCCCGTCTGCGGACCATGCCACTGCGTTCACCGGCGCGGGCTTCGGACGCAGTATTCCCGAGACTGCGAAATCAGGGCGTGGACCGGCGGACGTTATCCCGGTGCGCGACAGTTTCGCCGACGAATTGGTGCTCTTGGCGACAACATCCGCTTTGGCTCCGGCTTCGATCCAGCGCCGAAAGACTTCAACATCGGCAGGTTTGAGACCCGCGCCCGGAGGCATGCGCGGTTGGGCCGAGCCGCTGACAAGTTGGTACAGGCGGCTGTCTTTCGGTTTGCCGGGAACCACCATGGCCCCTTTTCGCCCGGCACGGATCAAATCGTCAAAACTCGCGACCGAGTACCCTCCGCTGGGCGAAGGGCCTGAGTGGCACCCAAGACACGCGGTGCGCACGATCGGCAGGACGTCCTTGGAAAAGC
>CAZYBA010000322.1:223-4296 GCA_964646105.1 uncultured Armatimonadia bacterium | reverse complement strand
GCGGCGGGGGTCCCAAATATCCACATCGTCCACCTCACCCCCGTTACGGGTGATGATGGCGTTGTACTTCTCCACAATCGCGTTGACTTGGTCTTCTACCAATTGGGCATCAACCAAATAAATCGCCTCGTAGGCGTTCATCATGAGCGAATTCCTCCCTCTGGACTTGGATCGGCTCCCGGACAATCCGTGGAGCAGGGAGCAGCGGACTGCAATCCGCCGGCAACCACAATTTTCCGGGGCAGGTTATCACGCTTTCCCGCCCCGATGCAAACGAGCAGACCTTCACACTCTATAACGGTGAAAAGCTTCCAAATCTGACACGAAATCGCAAGAAAATCGCGAAAATACCCGAACCTGATTACAGAAATCCGGTCAACTGTCGCGAAGGTCGTCGAACAACATGGTGGAAAGGTACCGCTCGGCATTCGACGGCACGATAACCACAATCCGTTTGCCTCGGTTTTCAGGACGTTGGGCCACCGACACCGCGGCATGAATGGCGGCGCCGGAAGAGATACCGACGGCGAGACCTTCCTCGCGCATCACGCGTCGGGCCATCGCCACTGCCTCGTCGTTGCTGACCGGAACCACCTCGTCGATCAAATCCGTCTCCAGTACGGTCGGCACGAATCCCGCACCAATTCCCTGGATTCGGTGGGGACCCGGGCGCAATTCCTCGCCCGACTTGAATTGCGACAGAATCGGTGAGTGCACCGGCTCAACGGCAATAGCCTGAAAGGAAGGCTTGCGTTGCTTGATCACCTGCGAAATGCCGGTCAAGGTACCACCCGTGCCGACACCGGAAATCAAAATGTCCACCGTACCTTCCGTGTCGTTCCAGATCTCCTCTGCGGTGGTCATACGGTGAACTTCCGGATTCGACGGATTCTCGAATTGCTGGGGCATGAACGTGTTGGCGGGATCGGCGTCCACCAGCTCCTGCGCTCTAGCCACGGCCCCCTTCATCCCCTTTGCACCCTCGGTAAGAACAATCTCGGCACCGTATCCGCGCAATATCATCCGGCGCTCCATCGACATGGTCTCCGGCATGCACAAGATCAACCGGTATCCCTTGGCGGCGCAGACGAACGCCAAGGCAATGCCCGTGTTCCCCGATGTCGGCTCCACAATCGTTGTCTTGCCTGGAGTGATCCGACCCGCCGCCTCGGCCGCACGGATCATGTTCACCCCGATCCGATCCTTCACGGACAAGCCCGGATTCAGGTACTCCAGTTTCACCACAACGTCGGCCACCGCATCGCCCACCACCCGATGCAGGCGGACCAGCGGAGTGTTGCCGACCAACTCGGTGGGATTGTCGTAAATCTTCATGGGTACTCGGTCCAATCTTTCAGGAACATTAGATATGCATCATGTAGGAGGAGTCGCGATCCAGGCGTTCCAAGAGATCCGCGAAGGTTGTTTCGTCGGCAACCTTCGAGATCCCGCGGTGGACGTCCGACCATACTCCCCGAATCACCGAAGCCTCCGGAGGTTCGCCGGATAGATCGTCCCCGGACTCGCACAACGCCTGAGGCACCAACCGGCCCGAAAGGGCACGCAACACGGTGCCGACGGTGATTCGAGACGGCTCGGCGGCAAGCAAGTAACCACCGGAGGCGCCCCGGGTCGAACGGACCACATCGGCACGACGCAGTGCCGCAAGCAACTGCACCAGGAACTGCTCCGGAAGGTGCTGACGGGTGGCGATCTCACGGGCCTGAACGGGGGACGGACCCGCATGGGATGCCAAATCCAGCACCACCCGTAGCCCGTAATCCTCCTTTGCCGTGAAATTCACGACGGTTCTCCTGTAATTCCGGTAGGCATTGTTGTGTTTCGCATGGTATCCGATACGTTTGCACCGGGGCAACCGACGTTTGCGCAGGCGAAGCATCCGAATTCAGGCCATCGAATCAGGTAGACTCCGACTATGAACTGGTCATTCGCCATCGTCGCCGCAGCACTGCTTCCCGGAGCATCGCCTTTGCCGATTTCGGTCGCCGGGCCCCCCAATCCCGTCTTGAGCGGCGCCGATGCGTTGGGCGACTGGTCGACCGACCGTCCAGGAATACGTCGGCGAATCACCGTCAAGGACCTCCCCGAACCCTATGCCACGTCATCCGTGGACAACGGTCCCCGCTTGGTAGCGCGGCCCGAGGGAAGGGTTCCGACAGCGCCCCCGGGGTTCGCGGTCAATGTCTACGCGGCCGGACTCCGCAATCCCAGAGTGGTTCGAGCCCTGCCCAATGGAGACATCCTTGTTTCCGAGTCGGCTGCGGGACGCGTCCGCATCCTGCGGGACACCAACTCCGACGGCATTGCCGATACTCAGGAGACCTTCCTGGACGGACTGAAATTGCCCTTCGGAATTGCGACGTATCCAGTGGGCGACAAACCGACCCATCTCTACATCGCCGAAACCGACCAAGTCATCCGGGTGCCATACCGTCTTGGCGATTTCAAGCCCAATGGTGACAAGGAAGTCGTTGTCGCCAATGTGCCGGGTGGGGGACGCCTCCGTGGCGGGGGGCACTGGACCCGCGATATCGATTTCTCCAAAGACTCCAAAACGCTCTATGTTAGTGTCGGGTCGCTCACCAATGTCGACGATCCAGACGAGAATTCGCTCGAAAACCGGCGTGCCTGTATTCTTGCCTTCCGACCCGACGGAACCGGAGAGAGAATGTTTGCCGACGGTATCCGCAATCCCGTCGGGCTAACGGTCGATCCGCGGCGGGGGACCGTGTGGACTGCGGTCAACGAACGCGATGGACTGGGGGATCACCTCGTTCCCGATTACGTTACCTCCGTCCCCGAAAAGTCCTTCTTCGGCTGGCCGTGGTACTACCTTGGAAACCACCCGGAGCCGCGGCTCAAAGGACGGCACCCGGAACTCGCCTCGAAGGTGCGCACCCCGGATGTGCTCCTGCAAAGCCACTCGGCCGCCCTTGACCTCACCTTCTACACCGGGCGATCCTTCCCCAAGGAATTCAACGGCCATCTCTTCGTCTGTCTCCACGGCTCGTGGAACCGCGCGGTTCGCACTGGATACAAAGTTGTCCGAATCCCGGTTCGCAATGGTCGGGCGGAAGGAACCTACGAAGATTTTCTGACCGGTTTCGTCGTCGACAACCAATCGGTCTGGGGGCGACCGGTCGGGGTGACCGTTGGGATCGACGGCGCATTGTATGTGTCGGATGACGGTTCGGGAACAATCTGGCGCGTCGCCTGGGTCGGCAAATAACGGCCAGATCGCCCGAGGGGCCGGCCCAGGCATCTTGATTCGGCCGATTTGCGATGCGGAATCCTACCGAGGGCGACGGTCGGCGAAACATTCCAGTGCGGAGGATGCAATGGCGGATGTCTGCTGAAACACCGCGTAAAACGCCGCCTCGCGCAGATGACGTTGTGCGGGGTGTCCGACGGTGTTCGCCGCCCCCGCACTGACGACTACCGAGGCCATCGCACATCGCTGGGCCAGGTCGATCGACTCTGACCGCATTCGGCGATGGGTCCTTTCGTCCGTGCTTGCGATAGGTCTCGCAAGTTCCGAAAGGATGCGGTCACGCAGGAACAGACGTTCTGAATCAAGGCCAGTGAGCGAGACGTCGGCGCCGGAAATCGGTCGGTTGGCGAGTCCGGACCGAGCGGTTCGCAGTGCAGCGCCAGACAACCCGAGCAAGGGAGCGGTGGTCTTCAATAGGTTCGCTCGGTCGCCGCCGGCCATCTCCCCGGGATCGGCAATTCGGATCAGGTCCGTTTCCGCAATCGGGCAATCTTGGAACTCAACTTGAACCGTGCCTGTCGCACCCATGGCACTGAGCGGCATCGGTGCGGACACCGCAACGCCAGCGGCTTGCGCGAGCGAAACCAAGGCATAGAGGTGGGTGCCGTCGGGAAGTTGCGCGCCAACAATGCAGTCGGAGAGCAATGGCCACCCGGTCATCCACGGGGCGATTCCCGTGATTCTCCATCCATTGCCGAACGGCTTGGCAAGAATCGGCGGAACCGGGCGCCGAAGATGACCAAACGCCACCCCGACCCAATGTTCCCCACGGGACATCGCC
>CAZYBA010000322.1:0-213 GCA_964646105.1 uncultured Armatimonadia bacterium | reverse complement strand
TTCAGAGGATGATTGTCGGTGGCAGCGATCTGGGAACAAGCCCCCAAATGCTGGACCAGCACAAACCAGGTGTTCCCGCAGGCACCGGAGATCCGCTCGTGCAAGCGCCACAACGCAGTGCTGTCGAGGCCGAGTCCGCCATCCTCGGGACGTAATGCGGCCGCGGTGAAACCGCATTCCGCCAATGCGCGCAAGTTAGGGACGGGAACCGCT
>CAZYBA010000321.1:4025-4296 GCA_964646105.1 uncultured Armatimonadia bacterium | reverse complement strand
AAGCGCGGGCCAGACCTCGCGCAGGACCCTTCGCAGCCGGAACCATGCGAGTGCGACCGCGCCGAGGCCGAGTGTCGCGACAGCGAGGACCGCGGCGACCTGCACCGGGCGCCGGTCGCGGTACCACCCGCCTTCCTTCGCAGTGTCGCGTGCGATCTGCGTCACGAGGCGCTGGAAGTCGAGCTGCTTGTTGAGTCCGAGCGCGACGAGCGCGATCGTCACCGCCAGCCAGAAGCGCGCGAGCTCGCGCGAGTCCCGCTGGCCTCCACGC
>CAZYBA010000321.1:0-4015 GCA_964646105.1 uncultured Armatimonadia bacterium | reverse complement strand
AGCACCGTTCGGCGCGCGCGCCACGCGAGCACGGCCACCACGAAGTACAGCGCCGTGACCGCCCATCCGAGCGGCGTCGGGTCGCCGAAGCCCGGTTCCCAACGGCGGATCTGGGCGAGCGTCGGGGGAAGCTGGTCGACGGGTCCGAACGGCATCGCTCAACCCATCAGCGGCTCGAGCACGCCGCCCTTGAAGAGGACGGGCACCTCGACCGGGAAGGTCGAGCCGCGCCGCGGGACGCTCGGGAGTTGGCGATGCGCGATGCGGCTTCCGAGTCGGCCCCGACCATGGCCAGCGCGAGATCGTTGTTGTCGGTGGTGTCGAGTCGGGAGTGCAGGACCCGTCTACCGCGCCGCAGGACAGTCACCTGATCGGCGAGTTCCCGGATTTCGTCGAGTTTGTGGCTGATGAAGACAATTCCGCGTCCGGATGCCGCGAGGGCCCGCAAGGTTTCGAAGAGTTCCGGGGTTTCGGTGGGAGTAAGCACCGCCGTGGGCTCGTCGAAGAGCAGGACCTCGGTGTTGCCGCGCAGCGCCTTGAGAATCTCGATACGTTGCTGGGTGCCCACCGGCAAGGCTCCGGCGGGAGCGTCCCACGGGATTGTCCAACCGAGCTGGGTTGCCAGTGTTTGTGCTTCGGCCCGGACGGCATCGATAGGGAATGCCAGCGGGTGCCGGTTGCCGGTTTGGGCGCCGAGGAGTAGGTTTTCCGCAACCGTAAGCGGGGGTACCAGCAGGAAATGTTGGTGGACCATGCCGATGCCCGCCCGGGCTGCGTCGGCGGCCGACCGGAACTGCACCGGCTTTCCGCTGCGGCGCAGTGTGCCCTCCGTGGGGCGAAGCAAGCCCGAGAGGACGTTCATCAGGGTCGACTTTCCGGCACCGTTTTCGCCGAGCACCGCGTGGATGCTTCCCGCTTCGATGGCCAGGTCCACCCCCGCCAGTGCCGTGAACGATCCGAAGCGCTTGACAATGGTGTCGGCTTCGAGCAGCGGGGTCGCGGTGCGGGGATGAGGTTCGGGCACGGGATGTCGGGGGCGCGGTCGGTTGGCGCTAGGCGCGTTTTACGAAAGCAAGATCGGGATAAGGCGGTCGAGGGTTGGGTTGAGAGCCTGCCATGGCCGGTCAGTCGGTTTGGTCAGGAATCCGTGTTATTTCGTTTTCACGAAAACGAGATCCAGTTCGATGTCGACGGTGTCGCCGACAGCCACTCCGGTGCCTTCGATGATGCGATTCCAGGTGAGCCCGTAGGACTTGCGGCTGATCGGGAATTTGGCATTCATCCCGGCGCGCAGGTCGCCTTGCTGTCCCTTGACCGGACCGGTGACCGTGAACGGGAACGTGATGGGCTTGGTGATCCCGTGCATGCTGAGGTTGCCGGTGGCTATATAGGAATCCCCCTTGCGGACCACCTTGGTGGATGTGAAGGTCATGTCCGGGTACTTGGGAGCGTCGAAGAAGTCGGCGTTGCGCAGGTGGTCGTCGCGGCCGGTGTTGCCGGTGTCGACGGATGCGGTCTTGACGGTGAATGTGACCGTGGATTTGGCGAGGTTGGCCGGTTCGGCGTTGATGGAGCCGTCGAAGGCGGTGAATTTACCGCGGACGCGGTTGACGACCATGTGCTGGACCACGAAGTTGACCTGGCTGAGTTTGGTGTCGACGCTCCAGACCCCCTTGGCATCGGCGCGGTTTGCCGGTGCGGCATCGTTGGCCCCGCGCTGGGCGAGGGCGGGCATTGCGCAGGCGGCTAGGACGGCGAGGGTGGCGGCGGTTCGGGTCATTCGGTGCTCCGGGGCGGGTTTGTTCGACATCTTTCAAAAGTTAATGGGGGAACGCTCGACGGGGGAGTTCGGTTCCCGTCGGCGGGGCGCGCGACGGTGCCGGCTTGTTTGTACCTCAGCGTGTACCCGGCGAATCGGTCGGGAATCGAGGGGGTAGAATCGGGCCTATGCCGACCACACCGATTATTGCGACATTGGGGTACGTGAAGTCCTCCGACGGGACGTCTGTACTGATGATCCATCGTAACGCGCGTCCGGACGATCCGGCGCTTGGGAAGTACAACGGTCTGGGCGGGAAGGTGGAGCGTGACGAGGATGTTGCGGCGTGCATGATCCGCGAGTTGCGCGAGGAGGCGGCCATCGAGGTGGAGTCGATGGTCCTGCGGGGAACGATTCTCTGGCCTGGTTTCGGCAAGTCTGGCGAGGATTGGATGGGGTTTGTGTTCGTGGTGGACGGGTGGTCGGGGGAGCCGTTGCAATGCAATCCGGAGGGGGCATTGTCTTGGGTGACGATAACCGACGTGTTGGCGGGGGCGGTGCCGCTGTGGCCGGGCGATCGGCATTTCCTGCCGTTGGTGTTCGACGAGGATGCACGTCCGTTCCATGGGGTGATGCCGTACGAGAACGGTCGGGTGGTGAACTGGAGTTTCACGCGGGTTTGAGAGGGCGGTGCACGCGGTGTGTGGCACCACGGGCAACCCGCAGGGTCGCCGCGCGACCCTGCGGGTTGCCCTTACGGGCGATGGTGCCTGGGGTGGTGGATGCCGTCTTTTTCCGGGGCGTGAACGCCCCAGCCAGATGGCCTCGTTCCTCGGCCTCCCGTCTTTGACGGGACCGTTGTGGCGTGGGAGCGATGGCGTTGCCTGAAAAAGGGCGGGGAATCACCTTGGGCGGCGACAGCGGATCATCGCCCAGACGGGGGCTGGTCGAGGCCCTGCGGATAGGCTCGCCGGTGTTCTGGTTCTTCGGTCGGACCGTGTTTGCGGGGGGTATCGCCCGGGTGCTAGAATCCGGGGCAATTGCCGGGTTTTTGTCCGGCTTGCAAGGAGGGGAATCGAGCCCATGTCCGACGAGCCGCAACCCGAAGGTTTCACATTCAAGGATCGACGTCGCGCTGCATCCGAGCCTTCGGAGGCCCGGACCGAGGTGCCGTCCGAGCCGTCGTTCACGGTAAACGACCGTCGGCATGCCGTGGAGCCCCCGCAGGCCCCGTTGGCGCCTCCTCCTCCCCCTCCGCCGAGCGCGGGCTTCGGGTTCGGTGCTCCAACGGCGGCATCTGCCGCGCCCCAGGCGCCGAACTTCGGCGGTTTCGGAGGTGGTGGTCCGTCCGGCGCTGGATATGCGGACGAACCGCAGTTGGGCTATGGCTACGACGACTCCCCCGACGCGGGCGAGATGCCGACCGATTTGCCCGATGTCCGGAGTTTCTTCCTCGAGATGTTGATGCCGATGCAGCAAATCGCGGTGGTTCGATTGGGGTTGATGCCGAACCCGATCACGGGTCAGCGGGACGTGGATCTGGACCAGGCCCGCATGGCGATCGATGCGGTGACTTTCTTTGCGGATCAACTCGAACCGGCGTTGCCCCACGAGGAACGATTGTCGTTGCGGACCTTGGTAAGCGAATTGCGTCACCACTTTGTCCAACTGGCTCAGGAGCAGGGTACCTGACAATGGCATTGGTCCATTCCCCTGCGACGCGGGTCCTGCCCGACGGCATTGCCAGCGAGGCGCTGTTGTACGTGGAATTGCGCAACCGCTACCTGGATTTGGTGGAATTGGTTTGCGACGCTGCCCAGGCGGGCGTCGATCCGGAGATGGCGGCCAGCTACGTCTTGCACACGGGATGGTTTCGTGAGCACTGGCTTGTGGTCGGGGCGTGGTTCCTGCCGTGGGTGGGTGTCGCGTTCGAGGAAGATCCGGTTGCAGCCCTGTTCACGCCTGCGTCGTTGTCCGAACTGCTTGCAGGCGATGGTGGGCGTTTGATTCATGTTTTGGAAGCGGGGCAGACGGCGATGGAACTTTGGGAAGCCGAATTGCGCCGCCAGGAGGCGTTGGTGTGAGCGATACAGCAAAGGTTGCGGTGGTGACCGGCGGAGCCGGCGGAATCGGGATTTGCACGGGGCAGGCGCTGGTCGCGGACGGCTGGCGCGTGGTTCTGGTCGATGTCGACGCAGCGGGATTGGAAAAGGCGGTTGAGGCTGTCGGGGGTGGCACGGTCTCCCGGGTGCTGGA
>CAZYBA010000320.1:0-4350 GCA_964646105.1 uncultured Armatimonadia bacterium | reverse complement strand
ACGCGTCCAGCCTGTGCCACAACTCACCCCGCCATCGCCACCACCATGGCCGAATGCCGTTAGCCGGGGGATTCATCGCTCGGGGGTGAAAAAGCGCGGCGCATGGAGAAATCTCGGCTGGATCAGCTCGCCAACAACCCCCGCGTCATGGTCCCCGCTTGGCACCAGCTCCCCACGTCCTGACCGCGCTCCACCGCACCATCGCCACCACCCTGGCCTAAGGCCGTCAGCCGGGGGATTCATCCCCCGGACAGCCAGGCTCCGTGCCCCAGGAACCCCTCGGGTAACGGATCACCTCACCTCGGCTTTCCGTGCACAACAAAGCGCCGCGCATCGGGAACGCCCCTGAACAACCAGCGCGCAACACATCAGGATCTCTCTCCTGCATCCGCTCGGAACGCACCGGGTTCGACTCGCAAACGAGCTCGCCTGACATCGGAATCTCTCCCCGAAAATCGGAGTCCCCCGCATTTCCATCCCCCCACGCCTGGTCGCCCGTACATCCTCCTGCGCTTGAGGTAGACGCGATCATCTCATCCCCCGCGCAGGGTCGCCTGACAACCGCGGTGAATGGACGCACGTGAACGAAATCCTCGAACTCGGCATCCAACGCGCCGCACGTCAGATGATCGCCCAACTCGATCGCTACGACCTTGCCTACTATCCCATGTACACCGTCGGCGGGAAGTACGGCCTGGACCGCAAGCGATGGACCCACTGGTGCGATGGTTTCACACCCGGAATCTGTTTCTTGCTCGCCGAGGCGACCGGCACCCAACAATTCCTCGATGCCGCGGTGGAACGTTCCCTTCCCCTCGAGCCCCGCCAATACGACCGCGCGGTCCACGATCTCGGATTTCTCTTCTTTTCGACGTGGCTGCGCTGGCGCGACCTCGGCGGGCCGACCGACAAAATCGACGCACTCCTGGTCCAGGCCGGCCGGACCATGGCCATGCGCTTCATGGAAAATGGACAGTACCTGCGCTCTTTTGTCGAACCCGCCAGTTGTTTCATCGACATCATGATGTTCGTCGACGCCACGTTCCACACCGAGATCCTCACCGGGGACCGCCATGTCGGCGCGATTGCACGACGGCACTGCGAAACCACCCGGCGCTGCCTGGTGCGCGGGGACGGTTCGACCGCCCACGAGGCGCTCTTCGATCTCGAATCCGGCGAGTGCCTGCGCCAATCCACCCATCAAGGCTGGCGCGGCGACTCGTGCTGGAGCCGCGGTCTCGCTTGGTCGCTGCACGGCTTCACCCGCTCGTTCCGACAAACCGGCATGCGCGACTATCTCGACACCGCCCGCGCCAACGCCGATTTCCTGCTGCGTCACTGCCCGGACGGCATCACGCCGTGGGACTTCGACGCCCCGGAGAGCGGGCCGCTCGCACGAACCCAAGTCGACACGTCCGCGAGCGCCATCGCCGCCTCCGGTCTGTACGATCTCGCCGATTCGTGCGCACGCCTTGGCCGCGACACCGAAGCCGTGCGTTACCGCAGCTGGGCCAACCATGCGGTCTCCCGTCTGGTCCGGGAATACGCGGGCGACATCGATAACGGCTTCGAGGGACTGCTGCAGGGCGGGGTCTACCATATCCACAAGGGACTCGGCGTCGGGGAGGCGGTCGTCTTTGGCGACTACTTCTATGTCGAAGCGTTGCTGAAGGCGAGAGAGGCGTCCGCCGGCGAAGGCGCGGTGCCGAACACGACCGCCTACCCCGAAGACACCCTGCCGCAAGCGGCCCGCACCTGGACCGACGGCCCCACCGAGGAAGATATGCCGTCACCGACCGAGGAAACCTCCCGTGGATGACACCACCCTCGACCTCTTTGGCGCAGGTCCGGAGCCGGAGGACAAACCGACGAGCGCACCGGCCCGCTCTTCCGACGGCGCCGATCATGCTCCCATTGCCGAATCCCCGGACGCGATCGGAAACGTTGCCGACTCCGGCGATGCCTCCCAAGGCGACAATGGGAAGTCGGTTCAACCCGAGGCCGACCCGACAGATGGCGATTCGCTCGTCGCCGGAATGATTGGTGACGGGGCACTGTCCGACGTGGGCGAAACCAACGGGAACGTTCCGGATTCCGTGGCTGCCGCCGATGTCCTCGCCGACCACGAGGCACTGTTCGACGCGACCGAGTTGGGCGTGAACGCGGACGACTCGATCGATGTCTTCGACGACAGCGACGCCGCATCGGTAACGACCCTTTCTGGGACGGACGTCGACGATCCTGAAGTCGACGGGAACGACGCGGCGATGGGGGCGGATGTCAACGAAAACGACGCAGTTGGGAACGATTTGGTGTTGGGAACGCCCGGGGTGAACTCGGGTGAACGCGCGTCGCCCCGGCGACGCAGCGCCCGCCAACGCAAGGACAGCGGCTCGACAACGCGCAAGGTGGCGCTGGTGACCGGGGCATCCCGCGGCATCGGACGCGGAATCGCGCTGGCGCTTGCCCGGGAACGCTGGTTCGTGGTCGTCAACTACGCCGGAAATGCGTCCGCGGCCGACGAAACCCTCGAGCAGGTGCGTGCCCTCGGCGGCGACGGGGTCACGGTGCAGGCGGATATCGCTTCCGGGCCCGACCGAGCCCGACTGGTGGCTGCGTCCTGCGAGAGCACCGGGCGGATCGACCTGCTGGTCAACAACGCCGGAATCGCGCCGCCGGTGCGCTCCGACTTGCTGGAGATCGACGAGACCGGTTGGGATACGGTGATCGACACCAACCTGCGCGGGACATTCTTTCTGACCCAGGCGGCCGCGCGGGAAATGCTGCGAACCGTGTCCGAAGGCGGCAATCCGGGGCGCATTGTCATGGTGTCGTCCATTTCCGCCGACACCGCATCCGTGAACCGCGGAGCCTACTGTGTGTCCAAGGCGGGAATCGCCATGCTCGTGAAATTGTTCGCGGCGCGGCTCGCCGAACACGGAATTGCGGTCCACGAAATCCGCCCCGGAGTTATCGAAACCGACATGACATCCGGGGTTCGGGAGAAATACGACCACCTGATCGACAACCGCGCCTGGCCGATCGCCCGGTGGGGCCACCCGGACGACATTGGCAAGGCGGTGGCGGCGCTGGCCCGGGGCGACTTCCCGTTCTCCACGGGCGACACCTTCCACGTGGACGGCGGATGGCACCTGCGTACCCTCTGACCGGGTGGCGGGCAGAGTCGGTAAACATCCTCGGTGCCGGATGAGACGTCCACGAGAACGCTCGACCGCAACTGCGGCCCGATGTCAATGCTCGGACCAAACGTCCGAACGCGAAATGCCGGTCGGCAAACTCTGTACATTTACCCGCTTGGTGGTGAAATATCACCCACATCGTGGGGGAATTGTGGTCGTGGGCAGGTCGGATGACCCCCCTGAGGGGATTCATCTTTTGGGGGCATTCTCAGCTTGCGCCAAGGTTCCTGCATGTCCGTAACGGCACCGTCCGGCCCACGCCGACGACGGTGCCGTTTTTTCCGGAACGTTCACCCGGCAGCGCTAGGCACAACCCCCCGTGCGCTTGCGGATCATGAGTGCGGCCAGCCCGGCCCCGAGGATTCCCATCGCGGTCCACTCGCCCGGCTCCGGCACCGCGCCCGCGTTCCCGACCACGATCCTGACTTCGCTTTCGTTGCGTTGGCCGTATTGAAAACGATAGGTCCCCGGGTTCAGGCCCATGCTCGCGAACGTTTTCCCGTTCCAGGTCGAACTGCTGGACAGTCTTTGTCCCGAAACATAGCCCGGGTCGACACCGATATAGCAGTCATCGAGACTGAGGGCGCCCACCCCGAAGAAATTCCCGGAATTGGAATTGGCGACAAACGAGTCCGACGAATAGGGCCATGGCGACGACCCTGTGTCGTAGGTCAGGCCGAAGTACACCAGATACTGCCCGGACCCGACGATGGCGAACATCGGGGCGGTCATGCCCACCTGAGAGCCGGTCACGAACGGGGTCAGCGACAGCGTATCCACCGTGCCGCGGGCGGTCCCCACGACATTGCCACCCGTTTCGGTAAGGCGGATGGTCGCGCTGGCGCCCTGTGCCCAGCCGGGCAACGCCACCGCCATCGCCGTCACCATTCCCGAAATCCCTCGCAAAACCAGTGGTTGCATTTACCCGACCTCCTCTCCCGTGACGGGAACCAGCGGGGGGACAAACGCAATCTAGTCTGGCCGCGACCGGCTCACCATCGTCCGATGGACGGGATGTGTGGACCCAGTTGTCCGGCTTGGTGAGGACTTTCATGTGCGGGGGAGGGGCCTCGGTGGAAATGCCTTGGTGGAAATGGAAACGTGGGTCTTGAAGTTTCGGGCTACCGGGCATTGCATCGGTTGGACGGGG
>CAZYBA010000319.1:0-4357 GCA_964646105.1 uncultured Armatimonadia bacterium | reverse complement strand
CGGTCATGGGAAACTCCTGAAAACATCGAAACGCGGGCGCCTTGGCGGCGGGGCTACCGGATTTGTTGCCGTTATTCAACAACAATCGTCAATGGATCTGCGAACGAAGGGTAAACGTTAACGTCAACCATGCCCTCGGCGTCGCGCCGTCCCGCTTCCTTGGGTCCGCCCTGCCGTCAGTCGGCGGCGATGAAGATGCTCTTCCATTCGGTGTACTGGTCGAGAGCGGCCTTGCCGAGGTCGCGCCCGATCCCGCTGTGCTTGCGCCCGCCGAACGGCATTTCCTGATGGACGCTGCTGCTGGTGTTTACCGACAACACCCCGGTTTCGACGGCCTTGGCGACCCGCAGCGCACGGCCGATGTCGCGAGTCCACACCGATCCCGACAGTCCGTACGCGCTGTCGTTGGCCAGCGCGATCGCCTCGGCCTCGCTGTCGAACGGCACAATCGCCGCCACCGGACCAAAGATCTCGTCGCGGAAGATTTCCATCGCGGGAGTCGCGCCGGTGACCACGGTGGGCGCATAAAACGCTCCGTGGGGATTCACGCCGTCCGGTTCGCCCCCGCCGCAAACCACGCTCGCGCCATCGGCCTTTGCCGACTGGACAAACCGATCCACATGGCTGCGGTGCGCACGGCTGATCAGCGAACCGATCTCGACTGTGTCGTCCTCCGGATCCCCGATCTTGGCGGACTTCGCGCCGGCCACGAACGCATCCACAAAATCCGCGTAGATCAAACGTTCCACCAGGATGCGGCTGCGCGCGCAGCAGTCCTGCCCGGCGTTCCCGAACACCGACATCCCGGACGCCGCCGCCTTTTCCAGATCGGCATCGGCGAACACCACCGTCGGCGACTTGCCCCCCAGCTCGAGCGACACCCGCTTGAGATCGTCGGCTCCGGAGCGCAGCACCGCCTTGCCCGCGGATGTGGATCCGGTGAAGGAAATCTTGCGTACGGCCGAATGCTTGACCAATGCCTCCCCGGCGTCATCTCCGCCCGGCACCACGTTCAGGACACCGTCGGGCAGCCCGGCCTCCTGCGCGATCTGCGCGAGCAGCAACGCGGTGAGGGGGGTGGCGGGAGCGGGCTTGACCACCGCGGTGCACCCTGCCGCCAGAGCCGGCGCCGCCTTCCACGCCGTGATCAACAGCGGGAAATTCCACGGCACAATCAGTCCGCAGACCCCGATCGGCTCCCGCAGGGTGAAGCCGGTGCCGTTTGCGGCAACCGGCAGGGTTTCGCCCCCGATGGCCGGGATCAGGCCGGCGTAGTATTCGAAGCAGCGCGCCGCCGCGCCCACTTCCCATCGGGCGTCGCCGATCGGCTTGCCCACGTTGCGGGTCTCCCAGAGGGCGATTTCCTCGGCTCGTTCCCGCAGCAACGCCGCGATGCGGTGCAGCACCTTCACCCGTTCCCCGGACGACGCGCGGTTCCAGACACCGGACGCCCAGGCCTTGGACGCCGCCTCCACCGCGGCGGCGACCGCGGACGCGCCGCCCTCTTCCACTTCCACCAATGGGTCGCCGGTGGCGGGGTTGTGCAACACCACGGTCCGCCCGCCTGCCAAGGAAGCGGATCGGCCGTCGACAAAGGGAAGAAAACGTGTGCTCATCGGTTTTGGATCTCCGCCGTGATTCCCTCGCGCCGCGTGGGCCACGGCTCACCCGGATGCAGGTGATGCCACAGGATTTGGTTCAATTCGTTGAAATCCGCCCGGTCGATTCCCGACCAGTCCAATTTCGCCGACCTCTCGTACCAGACCCGCTCGGACGGCGCAAGCGCGGACGCCGGAACATTCATGTCGTCGAGGCGGATCCGGTTGGGAACATGCGAAAACGGCCGGTTGTCGGGTTTGTCGGCGAAGCAACGTAGCATCGGGGGCGTCGACGCGTCCATGCGGGTCATCGGGTCGAGCCCGAGCATTTTCTCGATGGTCCGCAGCATGGTGACGGTCGTGTAGAACGTCGAATCCACAAACCCGCGCCGGGTCCACGGGCTGACCACCATATATACGGAGCGGTGGCCGTCAATATGGTCCGGCCCCGCCTGGGCATCGTCCTCGATCACGAAAATGGCGGTCTTGGCCCATTCCTTCGAATGGCTGATCGCATCGACAATGCGCCCGAGCGCGAGGTCGTTGTCGGCCACCATCGACTTGGGCTTGGGATACTCCGACGACAGCCCCTCCGTGTGGTCCGACGGCAACGACAGCACCATCAGGTTGGGAACCTTGCCCGCCGCACTCATTTTCCGGTACTCGTCGACGAACAGGTCCGCGCGCACTTGATCGCTCTGCAGCAGCGGCCAATACAGGTAATTCGGATGGTACAGGTTCTTGCGCCCGGGAATGCTCGGCACCGCTTCGAAACGGAACTTGTCGGTGCCACGCGCCTTCCACACCTCGAGCCAGTCCTTGGGCTTGGGGATGATCTGGTTACGCGCGTCGTCGGCGAACTCTCCGTAGATGCGCACGCTCTTGCCCTTGCGCAGGGCCGCGTCCCAGATATAGCCGCTTGGATTGCGCCCCATCGGATCGTCCCCGTCGTCGGGGTAGGTCCGGTAGCCGGTGTAGAAACGTTCGAGGTAATCGTTGGCGATCGCGCCGTCGGTCCAGTTGTGACCGTCCGCGCTGTTGGTTCCGCTCACATACCCGTTGTCGAACAGGGTGAATTCGCGGGCGAGCTTGTGGTGGTTGGGAGTGACTTCCTCGCCGAGGCCGCAGAGCTTCGGGTCGCCGTTGCCTTGCGGCATGTCCCCGAACACTTCGTCGTAGGTTCGGTTTTCCTTGATGATGTAGACAACGTGCTCAATCGCGCCGGAGAAGACGGGATGGGACGGATTCAGTTCGCGGCGGGTGCGGTCCCAGCCGTTGCCGGACGCCACCTTGGCGGTTTCCGTTTTCAGGTCGGCGGACCGTTGGAGCACCGAGACAGTCCCTTGGAAATCGTGGGCGTTGCCCGGCTTGCCTTGCAGCAGCATCCGGACCGAACCGTTGCCCTTGCCGTTGGCGACAAAGATGCGGTCTCCGGCGGCCGCGAGCGCGATCGGGAAGAACCCGGCGGGTCGGTAGCCCAGAACCGTGCCGCTGGCGATGTCGATCTCCGCGACCGCGTTGTCGCCGCCGCAGGCCACCAGCAGCCGGTCGCCAACCTTGGCGAGCCCGGTAGGCATGGCGCCGTAGCGGGCCATCCCGCCCCAGCGCAGCGGGATGGAGCGACGCAGTTTGCCGTCGGCGAGCCCGATTTCCGCGACCGTATCGTTCCCGGAAACCGCCACCCACACCCGATCGCCGTCCACCAATAGTTCGGTGGGATGGATACCGGTGGGAATATGGCGCGGCTTGCCACCGGTCCGGGGCACCAGGCTCACCGAGCCGGTTCCGGCCCCGCCATTCGGTTCGACCACCATCAAGACCCCGTTGGACGATTCCAATTCGTCGGCTTCGTCGTCGTCGGTCGGGGTGCGTCCTCCCCAGTTGGACACGACGAGTTGCTTCTCATCGGGTGTCAGGGCCACGGTGAACGGAAAACGTTCGGTCGGGTATTCGTGCACCCATTTCCCCGACTCGAGATCGATTTCGGCGACCGCGTTGCGGTCCATGCAGGCCACGAAAAGGCGCTTGCCGTCGGCGGTGAGGGCCATGCCACCCGGCCGGGGATTTCCCTTGGCCCCGTCCGGTTTGGGATCGAACTTGCGTCCGAGTGTGAGGGTGCGGCGCGCTCCGAGCAGGATCTCGACCACTGTGCCGTTGGAGACACTGGCGAAGAGACGGTCGCCCTCGCGGGACCAGACCAGTCCGTGGAATCCGGCGCCGGCTCCCAGGGGAACTTCGGAGCCTTGGATCACCTTGTCGGACGTTATCAAGAAGACAGTGCGTTGTCCGAGGACTGCGGCGAATTCGCCCGAGGGATGCAGGGCGATGTCGACCGCCCGACCATCGAAGGCGATGGTTCCGGCCGGGATTTTCTGGCCGCTCGCCACGACAAACCCGCCGTCGGGTTGTTGGCCCATTCGGATGTCCGCGGCTTTCCAGACCGCCCCCGCAACCAACATGCCGCCAAGGAGCGCGGCAGCCCCTATCGATTGTCTTGAAAACGCCATGGCAACTCCCCGCGGATTGTAACATCCGCCCTCCCGCAACCTCTCGTTAAAAGGCGGACCACCGTCCCGCCCGATTCCGTGCTTGCGTCTCGAATTCGGTCTTGATCGATCCCCCGACACCCCCGCCGCACGATGTCCTGGGGCCGGCAGGGCGCGATGAGGAGCGTCTCGATGGTGCCCCGCTCCTTCTCGCCGGCGATGGCGTCGATGGCCGGATAGAAGGCGCCAGTCGCGGTGAGCAGCGCCAGCAGC
>CAZYBA010000318.1:0-4360 GCA_964646105.1 uncultured Armatimonadia bacterium | reverse complement strand
CGCGCCATCGAGGATGGGCTGCTCGCCGGACGATCCTATTTCGCATTCGACAATGTCGGCTCAGGGGCTTGCCTGAGATTCAGCTCCAGTGGATCGGTCTTGCCCGGGGGAAGTGTCGAATGCGGCGCTGTCTTGGTTGCCGATGCGCCGGCCGGGACATTCCTGCGACTGATCCACAACGGTCGGGTGGTTGCCAGTGGCCGTGACGGTCGATTGACGTTTGGCGCGGAGCGCTCCGGCGCGTATCGCCTGGAGGCCTATCGGGTCCGTCGCTGGATCGGTCCGATCGCCGTCGGTGTGCGTCCCTGGGCGTTCACCAATCCGATTTTTGTCGAACCGGCCTGATGGGACCGCCCGGTAATATTGCTTCACGGTAAAGTTTCCGGGATTTTCATTTCCCCGCAAATTCGCTATGGGCGCCGACCAGGGCCATCGGTAGAATCGGCTTCGTATGGTCACGAATCGCAAGCCTCGCACATCCCGCACGCCCGACAGGGCCGGTGCACCGCGGGATTGGGTCGAGTGCAACGACTCCGCCATCGAGAACCTAGCCGTCATTCCCATCCGCGATGCGGTCTTCTTTCCGGGAATGAACTTCTCGTTGCTGCTCGGGCGCGATCGTTCCATACGTGCCCTCGAAACGACCATGGACGACGGGGGACGTCGTCTGGTGTTGGTGACACAACGCCGCCTAGACGAGGAAGACCCGCAATTCGACGCGATCCATCGGGTGGGAGTGTTGGTGGAGGTCACCTCAACCGGACGTCTCCCCGACGGCATGATGCGAATGAACGTCGAATCGTCCGGCCGCGTCGAGATTGAACGGTGGTGCGACCGCGATCCTTGCCTGCGGGCCGTTGTCCGTCCGCTCACGCCGGCATCGGACCCCATGGGGGATTCCGAGATCGAGGCGCTCGCCAGAACCGTTTCTTCCTTGTTCGAGGAATTGATCGGCGAGGGACGCAATATCCCGCCGGAGGCTCTGACTTCGGTGCAGTCGTGCCGGTCACCGGATGCGATCGCGGATCTGGTCCTCTCGTACCTGGCATTGCCGATCGATCGCAAGCAGCGCATGTTGGAGGAAACCGACACGCGCAACCGTCTCCAAAATCTGGTTTCCATCCTTTACGAGGAAATGCGGATCCTCGAGATCCAACGGGACATTCGGCAACGGGTGGAGCGGGACGCAGGCGAGGATCAGCGTACCTTTCTATTGCGCGAACAGCTCAAGGCGATTCAGGAGGAATTGGGCGAGCGGGACGCGGACTCGTTGGACTTGTTGGAATTGCGGCGCCGTGTTCAGGAATCGGGAATGCCGGAAGCCGCGGCCACGGTCGCGCGGCGTGAACTGGACCGACTGGCACGAATGGGCGTTGGGTCCCCGGAAGCAACGGTGGTCCGCAACTATGTCGAATGCGTGCTTGATGTCCCGTGGAAACAGCGCTCCGAATGCCGCATCGACTTGACAACGGCCGAGCGGATCCTGTCGGAAGGGCATCACGGACTGCAGGATGCCAAGGAACGGATCCTCGATTTCATCGCCGTGCGCATGCTTGCCGGCACAGACCTGCGCGCCCCGGTCCTGTGTTTCGAAGGACCACCGGGCGTGGGCAAGACGAGTCTGGGGCGATCGGTTGCGCAGGCGCTGGGGCGACGTTTCGTCCGGATATCGCTGGGGGGAGTCGACGACGAAGCGGAGATCCGCGGGCACCGACGCACCTACCTCGGCGCCATGCCGGGACGCTTGATTCAGGCGTTGAAGCAGTGCGGAACCATGGATCCGGTGATCCTGTTGGATGAAATCGACAAGATGGGATCGGATCGGCGTGGTGATCCGGCCGCGGCGTTGCTGGAGGCTTTGGATCCAGAGCAGAACGGCCACTTTGTCGACCACTATCTGGACATTCCGGTCGATCTGTCGCAGGTGGTTTTCCTGGCGACCGCCAATCTGGTGGACCGATTGTCCCCTGCATTGCGCGATCGCCTCGAGATCATCCCTTTCTCAGGGTATGTGGAACGCGAGAAACTCACGATTGCCCGTAATCACCTGATTCCACGCCAGCAGCGTGCGCACGGTCTTGCCGATAATCGGTTCGAGATTGCGGATGACGGCCTGGAGGCTCTGGTACGCGATTACACGCGGGAAGCGGGCGTCCGTCATCTCGAGCGGCAGATCGGGACCCTGTGCCGCAAGGCCGCCCGCGAGATTGCCGCCGGGTCGAGCCAACGGGTCGTTCTCGATCGGAACCGCGTCGTCCACAGCCTGGGGCGACCTGCCTTTCGACACGGAACCATGGAATCGACCGATCCGATCGGAGCGGCAACCGGCTTGGTCTACACGGAGAGCGGCGGAGATACGGTCAGCGTTGAGGTCCAGGTGGTCCCGTCGGTGGTGGGTGAAGGAAAACTCGTCCTGACGGGGCATCTCGGAGAAGTGATGCGTGAATCGGCCCAAGCGGCTTGGACGTTTGTACGGTCGCGCAGGGAATCTCTGGACGGATTCCCGGCGGCGCCCGGGTTGGGACAGGATGTCCATGTCCACGTTCCGAACGGGGCGGTTCCCAAGGATGGTCCGTCCGCCGGGGTGACCATCGCGGTGGCTCTGGCGTCCGCGGCAACCGGGCGTCCGGTACGCAGGGATGTCGCGATGACCGGCGAGATTACGTTGCGCGGGCGGGTTCTGCCCGTGGGCGGTGTCAAGGAAAAGGTCCTGGCGGCCCACCGCGCCGGAATTCGGATAGTTGTTTTGCCTGAGGAAAATCTAGGCGATCTTTGCGACGTGCCCGACGACGTCCGGGACGCGGTCCGGTTTTTTCCCGTCTCGTCGGCCGACGAGGTGCTTCGGGTTGCGTTACTGTGGGACACTGGCTCAGTCTGCGACGACATTGTGCCGTCCCCTGCAGTGGACCGGTAGCGCGAACTACACCCGCTGTCGGCTGACCCGGCTCCGCGTGCCAAGGCCATCAGGCCGTTACGACAGGACCCGGAGTCGTAACCCCTTGGTGGTCGCTCCTCTCCTCTGTAACGGGCCGAGGGCATAAGCAGACCCCGGTACGGCCGATGACGGCATGCCGGGGCCTCGTCGCTTCAAGGCACTGATCAGTGCCTGAAATGGCGCACGCCGGTGAGTACGAGCGCAATGTTGTACTCGTCGCACAAGGCGATTGTCTCTTCGTCCTTCACAGAACCGCCGGGCTGGATGATGGCGGTCACTCCCGCCTTGGCCGCCACCTCGGGGCCATCCGGAAACGGGAAGAAGGCATCCGATGCGAGGACCGCCCCGGCGACAGCCGCGCCGGCTTGCTCGACTGCCAGGCGAACCGAGCGCACACGGTTCATCTGACCCGCCCCGACTCCGAGTAGGCCCTTCTGCTTTGTGATTGCGATCGCGTTGCTCTTGACATGCTTGACCACACGCCATGCGAACAGCAACTCGTCCAGTTCCTCCGGGGTCGGGGGGCGCCGGCTGACAATTTCGAGATCACCGCGCTCGAGCGGGCGATAATCACGGGTCGAAACCAGCAAACCACCCACCACTTGCTTCAGGAGGAAACCGTCCTTGCCCGGTCCGGCCGACAGGTCGCCGGTGCGCAACAGGCGCAGGTTCGCGCCCCACTTCTTCTTGGTGGTGAGGATCTCCAAAGCATCACTGTCGAAATCCGGTGCGGCGATGCATTCGAAGAACGTGTTCGGTTCCGCGGTGGCTCGATCGAGCACACGGTTGACCGCGAGAATACCTCCGAATGCCGAGATCGTGTCTGCGTCGCGTGCACGCTGGAACGCTTCGGCGAGTGTGGATGCCGATGCACATCCGCAGGGATTCGCGTGCTTGATGATCGCGGCAGTGGGGGACTCGGGGAACTCCTTGACCAATTCGAGGGCGCCGTCGAGGTCGTAGAGGTTGTTGAACGAGATTTCCTTGCCGGATTGGTCGGCCCGGGTACCGGTGCCCGCTCCCGGTTCGACAATTGCCGGCAGACGATAGAACGCCGCTTTCTGGTGTGGGTTCTCGCCGTACCGCAACGCTTGGGCGCGGGGAAGAAACAGGCGCAGCGTCGGAGGGAGGGTTTGCGACTCCGGATCCGGGCTGTATTCCTTCTCGAGGTAGTCGGCAATCATGGCGTCGTAGGCGGCAGTATGGGCGAAAGCGCGCGCTGCCAGCCGCTTGCGCAACGTGAGGGAAAGTGTGCCGTGGCGCTCGAGTTCATCGACGATGTCCGGGTAGGACTCAGGTTCGACGACCACCGCGACCCCGTGATGATTCTTGGCTGCGGACCGCACCATCGACGGTCCCCCGATGTCGATGTTCTCGATGGCGTCTTCCAGCGAGACGTTGGGTTTGGCGACGGTCTGCGCGAAG
>CAZYBA010000317.1:4007-4370 GCA_964646105.1 uncultured Armatimonadia bacterium | reverse complement strand
CCTGAACGGAACCCGGATTTCCATCTACCCGGCACCGCGCGCGATGCCTTGATCGACAAACGGCTCGGATCGGTTCCAATCGCCAACGGCACCCTCGCGCGGGGCGAAGACGTTTCGCCTGCCTCCCCACCCGGTGCCCGGTTTCGCGGCGGCCGGTCCTGTAGACTGTTGCCAAATCCGTGGCGTCGCCGACGACCGCGGCTTTCCCTCCCGAAGGAGTTCCGCAGTGATCGACCTGACTGGACACCATGTATTCATCGCCGGCGGAAGCCGGGGCATCGGACGCGCAGCCGCACTGATGGCCGCACGCGCCGGCGCGAATGCCGCTGGACGACGACGACCAGGGCGGCAGCGCCATCTGGC
>CAZYBA010000317.1:0-3997 GCA_964646105.1 uncultured Armatimonadia bacterium | reverse complement strand
CCTGTCGCGCAAGGACGCCGCCGACGAGACCGCGGACGCCATCCGGGCGATCGGACGCAATGCCGTGGTGCTTCAGGGAGACGTCTCGGATGCCGGGGTGGCTGCCGAACTGATCGGAACCGCCGTTGCCGAACTCGGCCCGCTCAGCGGACTCGTGGTCTCCGCCGGCGTTTTCGAACCGGGCCCCCTCGAGGAAATGACTCCGGAATTCTGGGACCGCACCATGAAAGTGAATGTCAGGGGAACATTCCTCGCGGTCCAGGCGGCGGCTCCCCACCTGCGTGTCCATGGCGGTGGCAGCATTGTCATCTACACCTCCACCGCCGGCCAGCGTGGCAGCGACGTCTACTCTGCCTACGCCACCAGCAAGGGCGCGCAGATCCTGTTCATGCGCTCGATGGCCAAGGAACTCGGACGCGACAAGATTCGTGTCAACTGCATCGCCCCGGCTTGGACCGAAACCGACATGGCCGCGCCGTCGCTCGATGAACTCGGCCGCGAGTCGGTCTCGCAACAGTTTGTCCTGGGACGAATCGGGCAGCCGGACGACGTGGCGGGAGCGACCGTCTACCTCCTTTCCGACCTCGCTCAATTTGTCACCGGCATGACGTTGACCGTCGACGGCGGCATGGACATGCGCGGCTGAGTTCCCCTCGCACGCTCCGACCGTCGCGACACCGCACCGAAACCGGGTCCCAAACCAACTCCATGGCCTACGTCTTCAGTTACTTCACCGGCAACGGCGAGGACGGATTGCACCTCGCGGGAAGTCGCGACGGTCTGGTCTGGAAGGCACTCGCCGGCGGCCGATCTTTCCTGCGCTCCGAGGTCGGTGGCAAATTGATGCGGGACCCATGCATCTGCCCGGACCCGCGCGGCGGGTTCCGACTGGTCTACACCACCGGCTGGTGGGACAAATGCATTGGCGTCGCCCATTCCGACGACTTGGTTCGCTGGTCGACGCCCAAGGCCGTGCCAGTGATGGAACATGAGCCCGCCACGCTCAATGCATGGGCCCCGGAGTGCACTTGGGACCCGAAATCGCGGAGTTTTCTGGTTTATTGGGCGTCCACCATTCCGGGCCGCTATCCTGCGACGGATGCATCGGGCGATCCCGGACCCACGGGGCTGCGCTGTAACCACCGGATGTACCGCACCGCCACCACCGATTTTGAACATTGGACTCCTGCCGAGTTGCACTACGACGGTGGGTTCAATGTCATCGATGCGACGATGGTCCGTGATGGTCGCCGCTGGCGGATGATTGTCAAGGACGAAACCAAGGAACCGGTTGCGAAGAAACACCTTCGGGTGGTGGAGGGCGAATCGGCAACCGGCCCGTGGCGCCCCGCCGGAGCGTCGTTCACACCGGACTGGGTCGAAGGCCCGACCGCGCTCAAGGTCGGTCGGGAATGGTTTGTTTACTACGACGCCTACACGCGGGGCCGGTACGAAGGCGGACGCACCACCGACTTTGTGCGCTGGGAATCCATTACGGAGCGCCTGGTGTTCCCGCCGGGCACCCGCCACGGGACCGCGTTCCCGATCGACAAGAAACTGCTCGAACGTCTGGAAGGGTTGTGAATCCATCGCCCCACGGGACGATTTGAAATACCGACCCGGGCCCGATTCACCGGCAACTGCAACGCGCTTGTCGCAATGGTCGATTCAGCCTCCACCCGGGGGTCGAATTGTCTGGTATTGCGCAAACATACGTCGATTCAGCCCGGACCCGCGGACGCGTCGCCCGCGTCCTCCGTTTGCCTTGCAAACCAGTCCTCGGCCAGCAGGATCGCCACCACATCGTCCCAGGGTTGGTTTGGAACCCGCATTCCCCGCGGCACCAAACGGGCGATGCCGCGCGGAAGGCTGTCCTGAACCACTCTTTCCCGCGCGCGCCTGCTGGTGTTTTCCTCAGGCACGGGAATGACAGGAACGGACTCGGGAAGGCGCGAACGAAGTCCACGCAGGATACTGCGCCCCTCGGTGCCGTCGCCGACCAGTACCGCCTCCGGCATCCAAGCCGTGTTCAGTTCGAGGACACGCTCGACCACATGGGACGTCGGTTCGACACCGCGCCAGTGGACCTGCGGTCGCGGCCGACCGGGTCGCGGCGAGACCACCGCCACTCCACATTTGCTTCTCCCAGGGTCCACCGCGATCACGATGCGCTCCGCCACGGGGTCTCCGACCGCCACCGGCATCGACTCGGCGTGACCTCGCGGATCGGTCAACGTCCCGTCGGCTCCGTCCCCGGCTCAGCGGGCCGAACAACGAAGTCGAGCGAAACCTGGTCGCCGGCGCGGATATCCTTGGCCGCACGCACGACTACCCGGGCACGTCCGGTCAATCGCGCCTCTTCCATCACCTTCAGCAGCGAGTCGACACCGGCCTCTCCGATGGGCTCCAAATCGAATTCGGCGCCGGAGGAGACAGGGATCAGGCCGGAACGCAAAAGGCGACGACGGATCTCCCCGTTCAGAAACGTGTACAGGCGGTCGAGGATTTCCTGCCGCGGGAGGTCGGGGGGAAGCAACAATTCGGCAATCGGGGAACCGGACGTAAACAACAAGGGGTTTCGGAAGACTTTCACTTCCGCGGGCACGGGCTCGCCCGCCACCGCGTTGGTCGTCGCAGTCAGCACCACGACAATGTCCTCGTTCGCCGCGCGTATCGACAAGGCCGCGTCGTGCAACGCGTCCATTTCCGATGCCTTCTGTTCGCGTCCGTCGCCGGTCCGCAGGGTGCGCTCTGGTATGTAGACAGCGCGGAGGGCACCCTTGCCGACACGGGAACCGCGGCTTTCCGCCTTCTTGGCGGCTGCGGTCAGGAATGCCTCCAACGCATTCTGGACTTTCCAAACCGACATTCCCGGAGCGAAGGGGATCCGCGCGATTTCCTCGCCGACCCGGAAGGTCACCTTGCCTCGGCGCAGTGCGTTGGCGGTACGTACCATGTCGTCGACAGCTGCCTGGTATTCCTCGCGGCGACGTCCCAGTTCGGCCACTTCCTCGGACAGGCGCACCACTTCGGTCCGTTGTTCCCGGGCGACCCGCAGGTCGTCCTCGAGCCGTCGCGATTGTTCGGCAATGGTAGTTTCCTGCTCCCGAATCCGTTCCCGTTGCGTGGTCAACTGAGCGCGTTGCCGATCCAGATCCGCGTCCTGCGTGCGCAGCAGGCTGCGTTGCTCGTCGAGGCGCTCCCGCTGGGTTTGCATCACCTGTTCGAAAATCCGCTCTGCCTGGGCCACCTTGGCGCGCGCGGTTTCGGCATCGGACAGGGCAGCCGACGAGCGGGTTTCGGCGTCCCTGCGGCGACGCTCGGCCGTAGTCTGCCGCTTGACTGCGTTCTCGACCGCGCGACGTGCAACCTCCACCCGCGCCTTTGCCTTGGACAGGTCCGCCTGCGTGCTCCCGAGTTTGGTTCGTTCCCGATCCAGATCAACCAAGGCACGGTCAAGGCTTCGTTTGGCGGCACGAACCTGGTCTTCGGCGCGCTTCTGCTGGGCAACCGCCTTGTCGCGCGCGGATGACGCCGCCCGTTGCTGGGCTTCGGCGCGACGGGCTTCCTCGCGGAATTGGCTGAGTTTCTGCTGCGAACCGCGAATCTCGCCCACCAACGACCTGTTTTCGCGGGCCAGACGTTGGTTGTCACGGGAAAGTTCCCCCCCGCGCGCCACGACGTCCCGGAAACTTTGGCTGAGTGCCAGCATTCCCGCAAACGACGCCAGCGAGATACCGATCCCGCTTGCGATGGTGATCAGGATGGCAGTGTGCCGGGGGCGCAGGCCAAAGAGAGACTGGCGACGTCGGCCGATGCGGTGTCCGATCCGATCCCCGAACCAGGCAATGAACCCGGAGAGAGGAATCAGGAGCAGGAAAAACAGCAGGGTGGTATTCATGGCCGCGACGCGCCGCGCTCCATTCTACCTTCCCGACCGCGGGGGCTTATCCTGCAGTTCGACGGACCAGCCAAAAAGCCCCCATCAGGCCGATCA
>CAZYBA010000316.1:0-4375 GCA_964646105.1 uncultured Armatimonadia bacterium | reverse complement strand
TTTGCCGAATGCCTTCCTTTGTCCGGGCACTGAAGTACCCGTCCCATGGCCTCGTTCCTCGGCCGCCCGTCTTCGACGGGACCGTGTCTTCGAAGCGTCGTTCGGATTGCCGGGGGGCGCGAACGCTCCCCGGGGATTTTCGCGCGAACGATTCCGGAATCCACGTTGGCGGGCGGGAAAGGCCCTGGTGAACGTGAACGTTTCAAAAAAAGAAAACGCCCCCGACCCGGGAGCGTTTTCCAGACTTTCCAGCCAACGTCCCGGTCGGACGCCAATCCTGCGTTACGCGAGAACCTCTTTGACCACATGGCCGTGGACATCGGTCAGGCGGCGGTCGATGCCGTTCTGTCGATAGGTCAGCCGGGTGTGGTCGATGCCCAGCAGGTGCAGCACCGTCGCATGGAAGTCGTACGAATAGGTGGTGTTCACCGCGGTCTTGAACGCCAGTTCGTCGCTCTCGCCGTATGCCACCCCCGGCTTCACCCCCGCACCCCAGATCCAACTCACAAACGTCCCGCCGTTGTGGTCCCGACCCTCGCCGCTCTGCGCGGTCGGTGTCCGACCAAACTCGGTCGTCCAGATGACCAGCGTATCCTTGTCGAGACCACGGGCCTTGAGGTCGCGCAACAACGCCGCAATCGGCTTGTCAACGCTTGCCGCCATCGGGGAGAGTTCGTTGCGGATGCTGCCGTGGTTGTCCCAGTTGTTGACGGCACCCTGCGGACCGCTCCATACCTGCACGAAACGGACGCCGCGCTCGGCCAAGCGCGCCGCCAACAGGCACCGTTTCCCAAAATCGTCCGTCGGCTGCTTCCCGATCCCGTACGATTCCTTCAGCGCCTCCGGCTCGCGGGAGAGGTCGAACGCCTCGGGGGCGCTGAGCTGCATGCGCGCGGCAAGTTCGTAGCTCGCAATACGGGCGTCCAGTCGCGAATCCCCGGGATGGGCCTGCGCATGCGACTTGTTGAGCTTGTTCAATGTCTCGAGCCCGGCCTTGTCGGACTCCCGGGTGGCGAATTTGTACCGGTTGCCGGCAAACAGGTCGGAGACTGCTTGCGGTCCCGTGCCATTGATCATCGTGCCTTGGTGCACCACCGGCAAGAAGCCGCTGCTGAAGTTCCCGCGCTGGTTGTAGGGCAGGCCGCGGGAATCGGGGAGCACCACGAACGTCGGCAAGTTGTCGCGCAGGCTGCCGATTGCGTACGAAATCCACGCTCCCATGCACGGGAAGCCCGGCAGGATGAAGCCGGTGTTCATCATGTAAGACGCCGGACCATGGACACTCGACTTGCTGGCCATCGCCATGAAGAACGCCATCTCGTCGACCAATTTCGCCTGCTCGGGGAATTGGTCCCTCGGGCCGGATGTGCGGGGGCAACTTCTGGCCGCGGTACTTGATCAGCGCGGGCTTGTAGTCGAACAGGTCCATCGGGCTCGCCCCGCCGTTCATGAACAGCTGGATGATGCGCTTGACCTTGGGCTCGTGATGGCGCATGCGCAGCGAACCCTGGCCTTCCGTCGACGGCGGAGGCGCCGCCGCCATGCCGTCGTCGGCGAGCAGGCTGGTGAGGGCCAGTCCCGCGAAACCGCCGCCAAGCCCGTTCAGGAACTCACGTCGGTTGGTCGGAAATCCCCAGTGATCGTTGTTCATCTTGTTCGCATCTCCCGCCGGCACTCCGGCGCGCTCGGCAGGGTTGTCCCGCCCGGCAAACCCATTCTCGTCAATCGACAAACAGGAACGCATTGGCGTTCAGAATCACGCGGCAGGTCGACTCCAGCCCGTGGTTGCGCGCCATGTCCGACAACGCCTTCCGCTCGTCCGCGGCAATCTTACGCCCCCACGCCAGCTCGGCCGCCCGCTCCGCCAGCCGGGTACGATCCCCCCCCTCGGCCGCAACCCGTTTCGCCAGCGACTGCGCACACGACAGCACGAAGTTGTTGTTGTAAAGGGTCAGGGCCTGCAACGCCGACACACTGGTCCCACGAGTGGGCGACAGCAGTGTCAGGTCGGGGAAGTCGAGCGAATCCATGAACGGGTCTGGGATCGAGCGCCAGACTGTTCGGTACACCGAGCGCCGGTTGGCCGACGGGCTTTCCCAATCGAACGCCGCATAGTCGAGTGCGGGAGTCATCTGTGGTCCGGGACCCATTTTGAAATGGTGGACATTGGGACCGCCCATCGTAAAGTCGATCCGGCCTGCGGTTTGCAGTGCGGCGTCGCGGTACTGGTCGGCATCCAGGCGCAACCGATTGGCCCGCCACAGCAGCCGATTGTCGCCGTCGACTTTGGCGGCGTCGGGGCGGTGGGCCGAGCTCTGGCGGTAGGCGCGGCTGGTCACCAGCAGCTTGTGCAGCTTCTTGAACGACCCCTGGGCATCGTCGCGGAACCACACCGCCAACGCGTCCAACAACTCCGGATGGCTCGGCGCTCCGCCCATCCTGCCGAAGTCGCCGGGGGTGTCCACAATGCCCTTGCCGAAGTGGTAGTGCCACACCCGGTTGACAATGCTGCGCCAGGTGAGCGGATTGCGTCGGTCGACAAACCATTCGGCAAGCGCGGCACGGCGCTGGCTTTCCTGGGACATGTCGCGGCGCTTGAAGTAGGTGGCGAGTTCCGGGAAGACCGACAGCGCGCCCGGCTGGACCACCTGCTTGGGCTTGCTCATCTCCCCGCGTTCCAGCACCCGGATCTCGCGCGGCTTGTCGATATTCACAAACCCGACATCGGCGACATCGGCGGACTTGGCGGCGACGTACACCCGCTTGAGCGGCGGCAGCGACGACAGTCCGCTCGCGGCAATCTCGCGCAGAGCGAAGGTCGCGAGCTCGAGCTCGGCGTTCTGATCCCGGGACGTCGCCTTCAGGAGCTCCGCAATCCGGGTGGGGATGGCGCACAACGCCGCACGGTCCGCATCGGCGATTCCCAAGCGGAATCGCCCCAGAACGTGCGACGATCCGTTGTTTTGCTCGACAGTCACTTCGAGACGGTCGGTTGCGGTCAAGGCGACCGGCTCCGCGAATGTCAGCACCAGGTGGTGATCCTTGCCGAATTCCGGACCGATGCCCCAGAGCGTGCCGGGATTGGAGTCGGCCGCCTGCGACGCGTCCCCGCCGGGCTGTGAATAGTCGGCGCTGGCCCGGGCAACCGCGACCGTTTCCCGTTTTCCTTTTTCGCGCAGAACGTGGATCGTCACCTCGTTGATCAGGTAACCGCCTTCGTCACCACGCCCGGGACCGTTCTTGGGGAGATCCGGTGACGCCAAGGCGTCGATGCGCAACCCACCGAACCATCCTGCGCCAGGCACCGCCCGGAGTGTGTAGGTATCCTTGGCGGGACGTTTGCCACGAACGGAAACCGTACCGTCGCCGGCGAGCAGGAATTCCGCCCCCTCGGCGCTGACTGCCGTCTCGAGAGGGAGGCTTTTCCATCCCCGGAAATCGTTCAGGGATTTCAGGAAACTGTCGACAACCGTCTTGTGCTCCGGTGCGAGGATGCGTCCGGAATCCTTGCTGTCGGCGATTGCCTTGAGCTTGGTCCACTTGGCGCGCAATGCGGCGTTTTCGGGCTTCTGTTCGTAGGTGACATCGCCCTTGATCACCCCGGCGAAGACGGCCTGCAGGGACCAGTAGTCGGCGGTGGGGACGGGGTCGAACTTGTGGTCGTGGCAGCGGGCGCAGTTGGCGGTGGTGCTCACGAACGTCGACATGGCTTGGTTGACCATGTCGTCCCGGTCCAGGATTTGGAACGGAATGGGCGCGGTGTAGTAGGCGCTGAGGTCGAAGTTGCCGGCGCTCAGGTAGCCGAGGGCGGGGGTGAGGTCGGGGCGGTTCGGGTAAAGAACATCCGCGGCGAGTTGCTCTCGGACAAAGCGGGCGAACGGCACATCGTTGTTGAATGTCTCGATGACATAGTCGCGGAACGGCCAAGCATTCTTGCGCCCCATGTCGTGCTCGGACCCGTGGGAATCGGCGTAGTGGATGGTGTCGAGCCAGTGCCTCGCCCAACGTTCGCCGTAGCGCGGGCTGGCGAGCAGGCGGTCGACCACGCGTTTGTACGCACCGGGTTTTTTGTCGGCGAGAAACGCCTTGGTTTCGGCCTCGGTGGGCGGGAGGCCGGTCAGGTCGAATGTCACGCGTCGCAGCAGGGTGATCCGGTCGGCGGCGGGGCCCATGGCGAGGCCCTTGGCGGCCAATTTGGCGTCGAGGAAGCGGTCGACAAAATGGGTTGCGTTACCGGGGGGCAGGGCCGGCTTCTTCAGCGGCTTCAGCGACCAGTGTTTCTCTTCGGCGGGGGCGGGTCGGTTTTCGTCGGGCCACGACGGTCCCGATTGGACCCAACTGCGCAGGGTTGTCACCTCGACAGGGGTGAGCGGCT
>CAZYBA010000315.1:0-4412 GCA_964646105.1 uncultured Armatimonadia bacterium | reverse complement strand
CGTGCCATGAATGACACGGCTGACGGCCTTCGGCCATGGTGTTGGTGGAAACGGGATTTGGGTTGCCTTGGCGACGTTGGCGTCGAACGCGTTCTCCACACCATCGGCGCTGGCAACCCGCACCCGCCATCGCCACCCGGTCCCGTCGAAGACGGGCGGCCGAGGAACGAGGCCATTGAGCCGGGGGATTCATCCCCCGGACGAGGAGAGGCGCTGCGCGATCCCGTCTCCCACGAGCCCGCACCGTGCCATCCCCGCCCCCGCGTTAAAATGTCCCCATGAACGCCACCGCACCCCTCCTTGTCAACAGCCACATCCACCTTCCCCCGAATTTTTCGGCGTTCACCTCCGTCGACGATGCCCTCGGCTGCGCGACGAACGAGGGGATCGGCATCCTCGGGGTCAGCAACTATTACGATTTCACGGTCTACAAAACGTTCACCGATAACGCCCGCGCGGCCGGCATCTTTCCGTTGTACGGACTCGAAATCATCGCTCTCGACCCGGAACTGCAGGCGTCCGGAACCAAGGTGAACGATCCCGGCAACCCGGGACGTTTCTACATCTGCGGCAAGGGCATATCCCGCTTTGCGCCGCTGGATCCCGACGCGGTCGAACGTCTCCAATGGATCCGCGATTCCGACACGGCCCGAATGGACGCCATGACCGCGGCGATCGAGGGCCTCTGCGCCGCAGCGGGGGTGCCGACCGGCCTCGACGCCGGCACGATCCGTAGGGACATTGCCGCGGCGGCGGGCTGCGATGCCTCGACTGTGGTGCTGCAGGAACGGCATGTCGCCCAAGCATTCGGGGCTGCGCTCGCGGGAATCGCGAACTCCACCGGCAAGGCGGTTACCGATCTGTTGTCGGCCGTGTGCGGGGCGCCGGTTTCCGCTACCGACCCCGCCGGGATGCAGAACGCCCTGCGTTCCCATTTGATGAAGGCTGGAAAACCCGCCTATGTGCCCGAGCGGTTTGTCAACTTCGAGCAGGCGTTCGAACTCATCCTCGCGCTGGGCGGGGTGCCGACGTACCCGACGCTCGCCGATGGGGCCAAGCCGATTTGTCCGTTCGAGGACGATGTGGCCGGCTTGGTGGCCGAGCTGAAGGCGCGCGGCATCCATGCGGCGGAGTTGATCCCGATCCGCAACACGCCCGAGGTTCTGGTGAATTATGTGAATGCGTTCCGTGCGGCTGGAATGATTGTGACCGCTGGCACCGAGCACAACACCCCCGACCGGATTCCTGTGCTGCCGCGTTGTGTGGGGGGAGCGCCGGTGCCGGACGAAATCCAGGGCATCCTGCTCGAGGGAGCGTTGGTGCTCGCCGGGCATCAGACGTTGGTGTCGCAAGGCAAGGCAGGCTACGTGCTCCGGGACGGCACCCTCAATCCGGAGTATCCCGACCAGGAGACCCGGATTGCGTCGCTGCGCCGGGTCGGCGAGGACGCGGTGTCGGCGTGGGGACGCGCCTGATTCGTTGACGCGGGAACGGCTCCGAACGTTACCGGATTCCCGGTGTTTTCCCGTTGACAGGATGCCCGTGGTGCCCGCCGGAGTCCCGGGTTGGTCGGCATCCGGTTAACGCCGGGGGCATCTTTGGCGCGACGCGCTTCCGTACGATCAAGCGCCGGAGACTGGGGTGGACCGTTTGGGCAGGGTTGCGAGCAAGACGCCGCAGGTTCCCATCGCGACCGGGATCAGGGCGAGTGCCGGGCCCCAGCCGAGCCGGGAGTCCGCGACCGCGCTGACAATGTAGGGAAGAATGGCACCGCCCGCGCCTCCGGATGCCACGACCCCGCCCAGAACCGTCCCGGACGCATTGGGGAACCGGTCGGCCGCTTCGGCGAGCACGAGTCCGAAAATGCCGGCGAAGAGGAAGCCGCAGGCCGCGGTCACCAGGGTGAGGGTGAACGCGTTGGGGGCGACGGTGATGAGAGTCGCCACGGTGGCGCCGGTGAACGCCAGCCCGGCGGCGAGCGGTGCGCTGCGGAATCGATGGACCAGCGCGCTCACCAGGAATCGTCCCGCGGTCATGCCGATCCAGAACCACGCCCCGGATGTCGCGGCCCAGGTGCTGCCGTTGTCGAAACGGGCTGTCATGTAACTGGGCACCCAGCTGAAGACCGCCACCTCGCCGCCCACATAGAGGCAGAGGGCGATGCAGAGGAAGCGGAACGCGCGGTCGGAGACAATGCCGCGGAGCTGGTCGCGGTGCACCCCTTCTTCGGAGGATGCCGCGGGCATGCCTTGCGGGATCAAGACCACGACGAGCAGGGCGGTGAGCGCGGCGATTCCGAAGAGGAAGCCCGACCACCCGACGGACGATGCGGCGGCGGCGCGGACCACCACCGGGCCGGCGACGGCGCCGATTCCAAAGGCCACTTGGATGCCGTTGAGCAGCAACGCGCGTTTTTGCGGATAAACGTCGCCGGCGAGCGCGCTGGCGACCACCTCCATCGCGCCGCTGCCGGCACCCACGAGTGCGGACGCCAGCAGGATTCCTGAGAAGCCGGGTGCGGTGGCCATCAGGAAGAGTCCTGCGCAGTAGAGAGCCGCGCCGCCGGCCATGACCGCCTTGCGTCCATGCCGATCCGACAGCCATCCGCAGATCAGGACCCCGACGACAAAACCGGAGAAGTTGGCCGGGAACAGGCGTCCCTGCACTTCGGTGCCAAGCCCGTATTTCGCGCCGAGCAGCGGGAGGAGGACCCCGAGGGCGCCCAGATAGACGGCATAGACCGCCATCGCCATGGCGCAGCAGGCCGCGAGCAGGACGGGGCGGACGGTTTGCGGCTTGGTCCTGTGTGGCTGGCCCGATCGGTCGGGGTTGTTTGTCGGCGCCCCTTCGGTGCGTTGGTGGATGTCTTCGGAACGACGGGGCATGGGCTCCCGCATCGTACCAGACGGGGGTGGGGGCGATCTGCGGGGCGCTCGTTTCGCACGGGGCCTTTCTTCATCCGGTCTCCGGGTACTTTAGTGCCCGGGAAGAAGGGGGCTCGCCGCTTTGGATGGCCTGTGAGGAAAAGCCCCCGTTACCCGCAACGCTATTTCGTCAAAAGATAACAAAATCGGCAGAGGAACCCCGGCTCCGGTGAACAAATGAAACCTGTCCCACGTCCCGGGATACGGCCCGACGAGGACGCTGGGTCACGGAGGAACCCCATGCAACGACGCCGATCCCACGGCTTCACCCTGATCGAACTGTTGGTGGTCATCGCCATTATCGCCATCCTTGCCGCCATCCTTTTTCCCGTTTTCGCGCGCGCTCGCGAACAGGCCCGCAAGACCACCTGCTTGTCCAACCTCAAGCAGATCGGCACCGCCACCCTCATGTATGTCCAGGACTACGACGAAACCTACCCGTGGCTGATGCAGGACGGTCGCAACAACAACGACGCCACCGGGTTCAGCACCCGTATGTCGGCCGGCCCGCCCAATCTCGACAATGTGCGCGGCCTGTTCATGGAGTACGCGCTGCAGCCGTATGTCAAGAACACCGGCCTGTTCGCATGCCCGACCCTGCGCGCCGATCCTGTCTCGATGGGTGCGGACGGCATCCTGAACCAATACGGCTCGTACGGGTATGCGTACGGCGGAATCGGTGGGGTTCCGTCCCCCCGTATGACCCCGCTCGAGCTCTTTGTCCGTTTGGTCGGGCCGATGATGGGCGCTCCGTACAACACCGGAAACCCGCAGAACTACATGATCGCCGGCCAGGGTCTATCCGCCGTGGGATATCCGTCCGAAACCGTGATGGCTTTCTGCAATGCCTACGGGGCGCACCAGGGCGTGACGGACGCTGACGTGGTTCCGCGTGTCTTTGGTGGAAATGGCCGCGAGCAGGTTGGGGCGACCCTCGCTGTTTTCGCGGACGGCCACGCGGTTTACAAGACCGGCAAGTTCCTCGACCTGGTCCGCCTGGTCATGCGCCCGCTGAACTGAGCCTGAGCCATGAAGCAATCCATTCCTGCCCCGATTATCGCCGCCATCCTGGTGGTGCTTGTCGCGATTGTGGGCTTTGTGTACTGGAAACGGGACGGGGGCGGTCAATCCGGCCGGGTCAAGAGCAATCTCGGCCAAATGGAAACCGACCCCAACAAGTTCAAGTCCGAAATGGACCGCTTGATGAAAGAGAGCCCGGGGAAGAAATAACCGGGACTTTCGTCACCATTGCGAACAGGCCGCACACCACCGTGTGCGGCCTGTTTTTTTGGAGGAAATGCATTGGACCAATGCATTTTGGGTTATGGATCCGGGGGGCAGAACTCGTCACCCAAGGTTGCCTATGTTGAACGGTCCCGTCTTGATTCCGGGGGATGCGCGTTTCGCAGCCGGATGACACGGGCAACCACCAGGGTCGCGCCGCGACCCTGCGGGTTGCCCTTACACGAAGGATGTCATCGTGCGCGC